>JANOZA010000180.1:0-10572 GCA_031429155.1 Verrucomicrobiota bacterium
CGCGCCAGCAGGCGCAGCATCATCGTGTAAGCCTCGACCGTGCGCGGCCTCACGCCTTTGAGTTCGACATGACCGGCAAACCGGACTAAGGAGCGATAGGATAAATCAGCGGATGTTTTTTCATAGGCCTCCAACCTCCCCCCTCCAGCCGCCATGGCAACCCACCTCCTTCACCCAAAACCCCAACGACGCGCGAAGCGTTTGAGCGTAGCGAACTCGTTCAACAAGGGCGCGGCAGGCAACCGCCGTCAGCGCTTGGCGCGAAGTTTTCGTTTTGCGCGGCGGTGCCTGCGCTTGATTCGTTCTCCTTCCTCGACAACACTCAAGCCCACATCCACACTAAAAAACCAAGCCAATGAATTCCAAACCATCGAAGTCAATTCTGCGCACTGTGTGCGCCCTCTTAGCCAGCGGCGGCTTCGCCACCGCTGCACCAGAACGCATCCTGCCAAAACCGGAAGACCCGGTAATATTGCCAACAGATGCGGAAGTCGCAGAATATATTAAGAACGTTCGCGAATCTGAACTCAAATATTTGAAATGGGATGCTGACGGCTGGGATGACCTTTGGGTGATGATACAGAAATCGCACGACAAGAATTACCAATTTGATCCAGACAACAAACAGAAAGACACGGATGGGGATGGATTCAGTGACTACGAGGAGATGCTCACGCGTCGGAGCGCCACTTACAAGGAACCCATCTACACCAAAGAAGAGCAGATACGACGCATCCGCGAGGACCGCCGCCGCGCCATCGAGAACGCCAGGTTCGTCGGTGAGCAGGAGGCCAGGCGCCGCGAGGATCTCGCTCCACTCATTATCGCTCCGCTGACGACTGAGGACGGCAAGCCAGCGACCGTCGAGCAAGTCGATGCGGAGAAGATGGGAAAGCTCGCTGCGCTCGCCCGGAAGAATGCAGATGAGGATGGCACTGCTCGCCAACGGGCCGACGCATTTGCACGTCGTCACGGCATCGTAAAAGACACGGTAGGCGAGAATGGCAGAGTCGCCTCGCTAGTGGATGTGGTTGATGGAGTTCCGCAGTTCAATGTCACCAACAACGCCACTGCCGCAGATAGTATTTCCTCAGACGAAGTTCGCCCGGGTGGCTCGCTTGGTCTAAACCTTACCGGAGCCGGAACGAAAATGGCTGTTTGGGATGGGGGAGACGTTTTAGTATCGCATCAGGAGTTTACGTCGGGCGGTCAGCGCATAACCGACAAGGACGGGGTGAGTCCGTTGGGGGTAATTTTTCATGCCACTCATGTTTCAGGGACCATGATGGCCAAGGGCGCTATTGCCGCAGCCCGGGGGATGAGCTATAACGCGCAGCTTCATGCTTACGATTGGAACAGTGATTTGGCAGAAATGCCGACTGCCGCGAGCACAGACAGCATGCGGCTTTCAAATCACAGTTATGGACGCAAGCGGGGCTGGGATACAATTACCATCAACAACGTCGAATCACCGGCATGGTACGGGGACACGCTCATCAGTCAGAGCGAAGATTATCGTTACGGGTTTTACGATACAGTCACGCGAGACGTTGATGTTATCGGATATAACGCACCGAACTACTTGCCGGTGTGGGTGGCAGGAAACGAGCGAGGAGCCACTGGGCCTGTCGCCCAGCCGGTCGGGCATTGGGCTTTTGTAGGCGAGAGCAATGTGCAGTGGGTTACGACGGTAGTGAGACCGCTGGACGGGGGTGCCACAGGATTTGATTTACTGTCTGCCCACGGAGTCGCCAAGAACATCATAACCGTCGCCGCTGTGGAAGATATTGTTGGAGGTTGGACATCAGCGCCTGCGGTTCTGATGTCTTCCTTCGGTAGTTTTGGAGGTTGTGATGATGGCCGGATCAAGCCGGACATTTCGGCGAATGGCGTCAACTTAACTTCGGCATGGAATACAGGAACAAATGTCTATGGAACGATCTCCGGCACTAGCATGGCCGCGCCGACGGTTGCCGGCTCGCTCAATTTGCTTGTCGAACATTACACCAACCTCTTTGGAGGCACGGCGGTACTGCGTGCCGCGACGCTTAAGGCGCTCGCCATTCATACCGCAGATGAGGCTGGACCATCTACAGGCCCGGACTACAAATTTGGCTGGGGACTGATGAACACCAAAAGCGCTGCCGCGCTCATAACAGCACATCAACTTAGCGGTGTTGCGTTGCGGCACATGAGTCAGACAGTGCTGCAGAATGGAGATTTTATTCAATGCGCTGTGCGGGCGGTTGGAGGACAGCCTCTCCGGGTGACGATTGTCTGGACTGATCCGGCCGGAGTCGTTCCGCCAAAAGCAGTGGACGCCGATCTGGATACAACAAGGGCCTTGATCAACGATTTGGATTTGCGAATTATATCCGGGGCTTCAACCTTCTACCCGTGGAAGCTTGCTCCCGCTAACCCCGGCAATGCAGCAACCCGAACGGGGGACAACAAGCGCGATAATGTTGAGCAGGTGTTGGTTGATACACCCGGTGCGGGTCAGTTCTATACCGTGAGAATTACTCACAAAGGCACCTTGAAGAATGCCGCCGGAGCGACCGCGCCTCAAATGGTTTCCTTAATTCTCAGCGGCATTGGGCCTGCTCTCGATCCCGGGTTTAGGATTCACGATATTTCCGCCACAGGGACCAACATTCACACCATCACATGGTCGTCTGTGGTTGGTGCGACGTATCGCCTTCAGTCCTCCACTCAGTTGACGACAGGAACGTGGACCGACTTAACTGGCGACTTTGTCGCCACAAAAGAATTCACCGCCGCGGAAGTCTCCAACGCGACGGGAGAAGGAAGGCGATTCTGGAGGGTCAGGCGGTTACCATGAACTGTGGTCCACCACATGGCAGATACAGAAGGGCGGCAGGTGCCGCCCTTCTAATCAGCGTGATGACTGTGGCTCCACTCCGCGGTGCCATCGTCTTCACGGATATTCCTGATAGACCATTGTTTTCACTTGATGAGTTTTTGTTCCCTATAGACTTCAACAGTGATTCAACAACAGATGTTGTCTTACGCAGTTCAGATGCCGATTTTGTTGCGTTTTCTACATCCACGAGCCGGGTCGCGGGATTATCCGCTTCGCTACCCAACATTAACCACTTTGCAGTTCCGTTCCCCATCGGCAGTATTATTGGTGCTGAGCTTCCATCAGGAACTTGGAACATTGGGTATTCCGGTCTGGTAGGATGCACAGATATAGGCTGCATCGGTTTGTGGCCTGAAAGAAATGCGTATTTAGGCGTAGAGTTTCAGATTGGTGCTTCGACGCATTACGGCTGGGTTCACATTGATGTTCCATTTACAGGTTTTAATGGAGGCTATGTGCTGAGCTACGCCTACGAGACGGATGCAAGTCACCCCATTGCTGCAGGAGCCATTCCTGAATCTTCAACGGCTATCCTCCTCGGATCTGGGACTGCCCTGCTATGGACACGCAAGGCCTCCAACCGGAAGGAGAACAAGAGCGCTGCAGCGAACAGGTGGGGCCTCTCCGTTTTCATAGCTTGGTTTAGCTCGAAAGTGCGGCGTGTTTGGTGAGTCTTCCCCCGCCCCACCTGTCGCTGAGCTTGAACGTTCGCCCAACTCAAACTGCGCCTCGCTATGATCCAACTTTCCAACGCATCATGAACAATGACTCAAACTTTTCTGTCCTTAGGACGGCTCGCATTGTTGGTCTCGGCCTACTCACAGTCGCCTTTTTTACTCGCGGCGGGGCACGCACCGAGGTGACTTACTTTAGCTACGTCGGTTTGTTTTTTGCCCTTTGGTGCCTCATTGAGATTATCCGCACATACTCTAAGCGCCAATCGTAGACGATGAGAGTAAGCCAACAAAGCGAACCAAGGGCGAAGAGCGCGGCAGGCAACCGCCGTCAGCGCTGGGCGCGAAGTTTTCGTTTTGCGCGGCGGTGCCTGCGCTTGATTCGTTAGGCGCATTCCACACGCAGTCATGAAACCGCGCATAATGTATATCGAACGGAAGGCTGGTGGTCTCATCGGAACGGCTCGTATCGGGCGCGTCACTTTCAATCGAACGGGCAGAACCATCTACTATCGCGACCAAGTCTTTCACCGCATCGTCGGCGGTGGCTTCAAGTCCAACTATACCGAGGAAGCGACCGGGGAGGACTACTGGATTTCCGGCTGCAAGCGTCGCGGTGGCGACAGACTTTATGGCGAGCGCGTCCCAATTGAGATCGACGAGGATGTGCGCGAGGAGTATTGGACCACCATTCGGAACCTTCCAGATGAACGCCTCACCAAATGCGCCTAACGAACATGGTTAGCATTGCGCGAAGCCGCGATGCTAACCGGGGTTGAACGATTCGCGGAAGGGGGCGGGTGATGGTCAGCAGGCGGGCGGGGTGCCGCTGCCCGTGAGGGAAAAGCTTTTCCACGCTCCCGGGCGCTGAGGATGCCGGATGGCTCCCCGCGGGGGCGCTTCAGGTGGCGCGGTGGTCTCTGAGCCCGGCGGCGGAGGCCCGGCGGGTGCCCGGGATGGAGTGGGGCGGGCTCCAGGCTTCTCTCCGGTGCGGTCCGGACGGCGTTTTTCGGGCTTTGCGGGCACGGGGCTCCGGCGGCGGGGGGCGGCGCTTTTTGTCAGGTGCGCGGTGCTCGCCGGGTCGGTGGGCGGGTGGGGCCGGGGCTCGCGGGGCGGCGGGTTCATGCGGGTTTTGCGAGGGCTGGAATGCGAAAGGGGTCAGGAGAAGATTCGTGACAAGCCACGCCGAGCGGGCAGCCTCGTACACTTGCCGCCGTCCTGGTGGCGAGGGATGAGGGGCGGGAAGTTTTGCGGGACACCCATTGGGGTGCCCTCTACTCTCCCTCTATGCCCCGGCTTCTGACGCTGCTGATTCTCCTCTCTGTCCTTCCGGGCGAATCGGCGTCAGCGTTTTGTCCCTGCGGGGCGGGAATTTCCACCTGCACCGGCCCGACGGGGGCGGTCACTTCCTCGCTCGAATACCAGGGATACACGCAGGCCGCTCAGGATGCGGACGGCACATGGAGCACTTACTTTTACGATGACTGGGCCCGGCACTGGAAGACTACCGACGGGCGCAACAACAGCACGGAGTATGTCTTCGCGGCCAACGATTCAATTTTCACCATCAAGGCGCCCTCGTCCGGTGCCAGCGGCACGGATGACACCGTGCGGACGTTCGACACGCTGGGCCGCGTGGCCACGGAGACGAAACCCGGGGCCGGGGCCACAACGTACACTTACGATGCCGCCGGTCGTCTCGCGCAGCAATCCGGGGCGCTCACTTATACCAGCAGTTACGGCTACGACCTCACGGGCCGCATGACCAGCCGGACCAAGTTATAGGGGCACGTTGCCTCCGCTTCTGGTTACGGTTATGCTGACCGTCAAAGCCAGGTAAACTCATTTTCCATCATAAACGCCTCAGGGCAGGAGGTTCTCAGCCGGGCTTTGCGGGAATGCGGCAGGGATTCCTGCTTTACTGAAATGGAACGCATGGGACCGATGTGGCCCATCTGCACCATTTTATGAAACGACTCCTCCTTCTCTTCGCCGCTACCGCTGCTCTCGCCGCCGATCCCGTCCAGCTCTTTAATGGCACGGATCTCACAGGCTGGACGAACATTGATGGCAAACCGGTGACTGCGGGCTGGGCGGTGGAGAAGGATGGGGTCCTTCACCGTGCCGCGAAAGGCGGGGACCTCTACACTGCTAAAGAATACGCTGACTTTGAGTTCTCTTGGGAATGGAAGATCGCAGCCGGCGGGAACAGCGGGGTCAAATATCGCATCACCGCTTACGAAAAGAGAGGCCCGCTCGGCCCCGAGTATCAACTTCTCGATGACGAGAAACACGCTGACGCCAAAGTCGGTCCGCAGCGCCAGACTGCCTCGCTCTATGATTTCGTTCCTCCCGATGCGGCGGTGAAGAAACTAAACCCGCCCGGCGAATGGAACACTTCCAAAGTCGTCGTGCGCGGCACGAAAATCGAGCATTGGCTCAATGGCGCCAAAGTCCTCGAAATGGACACCTCCAGCGAGGCTTGGAAGGCCGCGCACGCGAAAAGTAAGTTCAAGGGCATCGCCACTTTCGCGCAGAATCCCAAAGGGCGCATCATGCTTCAGGATCACGGAGACGAAGCCTGGTTCCGGAATCTGAAGATCACGGAACTGTAGTGCGCAGCGGCGGTGAACCAGCCTGGGTTCACGTGAAAATGGGAGAGTGTCTTCCATTGCCAAATCCGATCAGCGCGGCGAGACGGGCGACCACCAACCACAAGGAGAACATTATGGCCAAAGGAAACAACGCTCACAAAAAGGAAGTCAAGAAACCCAAGAAGGTTAAGCCCAAGCCGTAAGGCCGGGCTCCTCGCTTCCGGCGGGACTCCCGCGCGCTACTTCCGCAGCGCGGCGATTTGCTTTTCCTTTTCCGCGATGAGCGGGTCGAACTGCGGGATTTCCACGCCGTTGTTACCCTGCTCGTGTTTGCGGAATCCGAAGAGGTAAGTTTCGTTTTGCGGCCGCCAGCGATGGAAGAAGAGGCGATTCTTTTCCAGGACGAGCTTCGTCAGTGCGGCATTGCTCTGCGCTGAACTGACCGCCGCGGCGTCGAGTGTAAGACCGAGACTTTGCGCCACGGCTGGCGCGGTGGCCCGGTAGTCGGCGGCAGTCAGGGTCACTCCGTTCACAGTGGTGAGTGGCAGACCCTTCATGGCTTCGAAAAGATCGGCGAATGCGAGAGCGCGGGACTTGGCGAGTTCGCGGATGGCATCGCGGTAGAGCGCCTGTTTGGCGGCGTGGCCTTCCAGCGACGGCCAGAGCTTCGTGTCGGCGCTCACGGCGGGCGGGGACATCAACACGACGACGGCACCAGTTGTCTTGCCGATGAGGTCGAGGAGCCGGGTATAGCTCTCGGTGAAGTCCTTGATACCGGCCTCGCCTTTGAAAGAATCCACCGCGCCGTAACAGGCGATTACGACTCTTGGCTTGATCTCAGCGAGCTGCTTTTGCAGACGATCCAGACCTTCCTGCGGCGGGCCGAAATAGCTGCGACTCTCGCCGCGCGGCGTGTCCCCGCTCCAGCCGAGATTACGGAAGTTCACTTTCTTACCAGCGGCGGACGTGAGCATGGTCTCAATGTGACCGTAGCTGTAGTCGCGCTCAAAAAACGTATCGCCGAGCAGCACGACGGTATCGCCATCCTTCACGGCCATGGGGAGAGTCACCGGTATGGGCGCGACAGCGGAAGCACCGGGATCAGCGGCACGGGCAGTGATGAGAAGGGCGGCAGAGAGGAGCAGTCGAAGAATCATGGTGTTGGGTTGAGCGACGCCATTACGGCAGATGAGCGAGCCACTTAACAGGGGAAAGTTGAGGAATTCACGGGTCCGAGGCTTGCCTGCCTGGCGTCAGCACGGGTGGCGCATCGTCACGCCGAGGCCCGGAGTGTTCGGGAAAACCGGCACGCCTTTTTCCAGATGAACCCCATCGGCGATGTCCTCAGCGATGAGCAGCGCGCCGTCCATGTCCACATAGTCGAGCAGCGGCAAAAGCTGGCCGATGGCGGAAATGCCGACACTGCTCTCGTTCATACAGCCGACCATGACTTTGAGGCCGAGCCGTCTCGCTTCTGCGATCATTCGTCGCCCTGGAGTCAGACCGCCGGCTTTGGTGAGCTTGATGTTGATGCCGTGGAAGTGTCCGGCGCATTTCGCCACGTCATCCTCCACGAGACAGCTTTCGTCGGCGATCACCGGCAGCGCGCATTCGGCGAAGACCTGCTTCATGCCGCTCCAGTCGTCGGCTTTGAGCGGCTGCTCAAGAAACTCCACGCCGAGTTCCTTCAGCTCCGGTGCGAAGGCGATGGTCTGCTCCGCGGTCCATGCGGTATTGGCATCAATTCGGAAGATAGCGTCTGTATGCTGCCGCAGAGCGCGGACAATTTCCAAATCGTGGTCCGTGCCGAGCTTGATCTTATAAATGGGCCAGCCGGGGAATTCCTCCATCTTCATCACCATGCGCTCGATGGTGTCTATGCCGATGGTGTAATCGCTGAGCGGAATGTTCTCCAGCTTCAGACCCCACAGCTTCCAGACAGGCTGACCGTGCCGCCGGCCCCAGAGATCGTGGGCGGCTTCATCCAGCGCGCAGAGGGCGAAACGGTTGTGGCCGAGCACGGGGAACATCTGCGCCCAAAGTTCCGCCGGCGTGTCGAAGGTTGCCGCCTCAATGAGCGGTCGCGCTTTCTCCAAAGCCTCACGCATCGCGCCCGCCGAGGACTCAGCATAGGCACGCGAAGCCGCGCCTTCGCCATAGCCAGTGTGGCCGTCGTCCTCGAGTGCCACGAGCAGGTTGTGCTGCACTGTCGTAGTGCCGTGCGTGATCGTGAACGGATGCCGCATCGGCAAATGGAGGTCGCGGAGCGTGAGTTTCATGGTCAGCGGAGGAATAAGAGGATTTCAGGGGCTGGTCGTCAGGAACTTCAGGAGTTCGATGGCTTCGCGTTCGCTCATGGCTTCCAGCAAGCCAGGCGGCATAAGGCTCTGCGGGAGTTTCTCGCGGGACTTGATGCCGGCTTTTGGAATGCTGACGGATTCGATGAGCGTGCGGACGACGAGCGCAGTGTCGGATTCCTTTTCCACGGCGCCGGCGACGACGCTGCCGTCCGTCTTCGTCACGATGGTGAGTTGGAAAGCCTCGCCGATAACGGCGTTGGGGTCGGAGATGTTTTCGAGGAAGTAGTCAATCCCATTGCGCCAGGTGCCGCCGAGGTCGGGGCCGATTTTCGCCGTGCCGTCGCTGTAGGCGTGGCAGGTGGCGCAGACTTTGGTGAACACCTCCTTGCCCTTCCCGGCGTCGTAAGCCCAGAGCGGGGCTTCGCTGAAGAGCTTTTTGAATTTGGCGGCCGTGGCCTTGCCGGATTCGGAGGTGGGATTGAATTTGCCCCAGGTCGTTTCGAGGAGCGCGTTGAGTTCGTCGCTGCCGAGGTTTCGCATCTGGCGGAGGTGCAGGGCGGTGAGCTGCTTCTTGTCGAAGGTGCCCGCGGCCATGGCTTTCACGAGCGTGAGCGCCAGCGGCGTGCGGCTGGTGAGGGCGGCGAGTGCGGCGGTGCGTTCGGCGGGTGTAAGCTTTCCGTAGCGCTGGAGCAGGGCGGTGGCGGTGGCGGGATCGTCGCTGCGTCCGAGCAGCGGGATGACCTGGGCACGGAAGGCGGGCTCTTCAAGGAGCGCAGTGAAGACGGGCAGCGACTCGTTGCCGCCGGTGCGTTTGAGCAGCGCGAAGGCGGATTTGCGTTCGGCCATCGGTGCGGCGGTGTCGGCGAGCACGGTGCGCATTCTGGTGAGGACAGTCGTGTCGCCAAAGACGGCGGCAAGTTCGTTCAGCGCGGCGGCGACGCCCGGGTCGCGAGTGTTCCCAATCGCCGCGACGGCGGCGTCAATGCCGGCGGGCGGGGTGAGGGATGATTCATTGCTCAAGGCGAACGCGGCGATGCGCGCGACGCGGCCCGCTTGCTCCGGCGGCAGCGAAGCCGTGGCGGCGGCGAGGGCAGCGCGGCCCATCGCGTCCTGCGCGGCATACCAGCGGATGCTGTCGGCGAGTTCCGTGAGCGGGGTGGTCTTTGCAATCTCCAGCGCGCGCGGCCAGTCGGACTTCACCACGGTGGCGAGCGCGAACCAGATCATCTTCGGGAGGAAGCGGTCGTTTTTGTCTTCGGCATGAGTAGCGAGTGCAACGGCGACCTTCCATCGCAGCGCTTCCGACAAGCGAGGAAAAGTGGATGCCAGCGCCAGCCGGACGGTAGGCGAGGTGTCCTGCCGCGCCGCCTGCAACAGATTCGGCAAAGTACCCAGCTCGGGCGGGGCCGAAGTATCATACTTGTTCCAGGTATCCGCGGCGTTCTCCATCGCCCATTGCCTGACAACATCACTCTGGTGCTGGGCTGCGTACATCACGATCATCTGATTGACAGTATCGCATTGCTGCAACGCCCACAATCCGCGTAGAGCGACCCGAGGGTCCGCATGCTGGGCCAGTTCTCTCAGGAAATCGATCGCTTCGACCTTCATCCCGCCCTTCGACGCGCGCTCCATCAATAACCGCCGCGCGGTGCGGCGATACCAGTCGTCTTCGTGAAGCTGCAGCTTCGCCAGTTCCAGGTCGCTCATCTTGCCGAGGTCCACCTTCACCGGCTTGTAAGTCGCGGCCCATGAGATGCGGTAGATGCGGCCATTGGAGCGGTCCCATTTTTCCTCGATGGGCGTGTGGCAGTGCTGCTGGTCGAACCAGTCTATTATATACACCGCGCCGTCCGGGCCGCTTTGCAGGTCCACGGCCATGTAGCGCGGGTCGGGTGTCCACATGAGGTCCGCACCGGCGTGCATCGCTTCGTAGCCGGAACCCTTGGGCACGAGCACCTGGTGGTTCATCTGATGGCCGTGGAGGTTGTGCGTGAAGAGATGGCCGCGATACGCCGCGGGCCAGTTCGCGCCCTGATAGATCATGGTGCCGACGTGCGAATGTCCGCCGAAGACCGCGGTCGTGCCCGGCTTGCCAGCGCCGCCTTCGCCGCTGTCGT
>JANOZA010000181.1:0-1759 GCA_031429155.1 Verrucomicrobiota bacterium
GGGAGAGGAGATAGACTACGCCAAACTCATCCGCAGCCGCCGCGACGACAGCCCATCTCCGCCGGTTGAATGGCAGGACGAGTTCCCCGTCTTCGCCGGCCTCTATAATGAACCGCGCCGCAACCACACCACCGTGGACATCCAGGCCGTGGACCGCATCGGCCTCCTCTACGCCGTCTTCGAAGCCATCGGGAGCCTTGACCTCGAGATCACCCACGCCCGCATCGGCACGGAAAAAGGCGCCGCTATTGACTCCCTCTGCGTCACCACCGCGACCGGCGAAAGACTCACCGACCCCGCCGCCCTCGCAGCCCTCAAGCGCGCCGTCAGCAAAGCCGTCGGTGTGGACGACAAGCAATAGACGGCCTGACACTAGCTTCACTGCCTGCCCGCTGATTCCCGCCGCGCCTGCGGAACGCGGTTGGAATTGCCGGGCACAGCGGAAGGCATGTAGAAGTAATCATGTTTCTCCGCCTGTCACTCTTCACCCTGCTCATCTCTCTTCTCTGCGCCGCGCATGCGGAGGAGAAATTCGGCCCCTACGCCGAGCCGGACTTTCCCGTGCTCACTTCCACCGTGGATTTTTCCGACTGGGAAAAGCTCGGCTTCCCAAAAAACAACATCGCCGTCCGCGGTCTCATCATCAAACTCCCGCACGATCTCTACGTGTGCTTCGACCAGGACCTCCTCCGCGTCGCCGGCATCTGGCAGGGCGAACCGGGCGGGAAGTTCCTGACAGAGACGACCATCCCGGCCATTTCGTATAACATCGAGAACAAAAAGTCCGAGCCCGGACAGAAGGATTTGCCCAAACCCATCGGCAAGCCGCTCATGGCCACGGGACTGATGCCGGGATGGATTCTGAAAGCGGCGAAGGACGTGACGCCGGAGGATCTCGTGGATCTCAGACCGTCGGGGCCGGATCCGAAAGAGCCGGGGCGCGGGCCGCTGCCGGCTGAGAATTACGGATGGGAGGGCTACAATGTTGGATTGGGGGATGTACTTCTCTTTTACCGCTGCGGCGAGCGGCACATCTATGAAAGCTTCCAGTCAGCCGTCATTGATGGGAAAGTGCTGGTCCGGCGAAACATCACCCTGAATGCACCGCAGCCGCCGGTCGTACTTCGTAGTGGCGAGGAAGCGATTATACTGGGAGAATCCCCCCAACCAAAGCTCAGTTTGGTGCTCGGCATGGCGGGAAAGAATCATTCAACACCCGAGGCGATCGTTGCCGGAGCCGCGCTCTTTTCATCCTCAACGAAGGCAGTTTGGGACATCTACTTTGCGAGGCATGATGAAACGCTCGGCGCGACAACTGGTGCCTTTGCCAGCAAGGGCCGAAGCGAATTCGGCCCCCGGATCGTGAATAGCCCGGTCGGAGGTGTTGTCAGTTTGGCTGGAGCGTTTGAGGTGACGAACGAGCCACTGCCGGTCCCCAATGAATGGAAGCGAAACATTCGGCCAAGCGGGATTGCATTCTTTCAGGACGGGGAGGCTGTGATCTGCACGATTGATGGTGACCTTTGGAGGGTCTCCGGCCTGAATTCGGACGGTCCGCGCCAATGGTACTGGTACGGGAGCGGGCTTCACGAGCCGCAGTCGGTGGTGGTCTTAAAAGAGGATGTTTATGTGTTCACCCGGGATGGGATCGTTGTCCTGAGGAATCCCAGAGGCAGATACCCAAACGCGAACCCCAATATCATTGCCTGTAGCGCCGCCCCGCCATTCTTCAACTTCTGCAACGCCTTCACCCAGACCG
>JANOZA010000182.1:0-7523 GCA_031429155.1 Verrucomicrobiota bacterium
ATGCCGTGCCCGGCCGTCCACGTGAACGTCACCGGCCCGCTCGCCGGCTGCGTGAAGGCGAAAAGAAACACCGATGCACTCTGCGGCGTCACGCTCACACACGGCACGTTATTCACCCGCAGGTCCGCAGCATCCACGCCCGTCACCGCCTCGCTGAAGGTCACCGTCGTCTGGTAAAGCTCCGCCACCAGTTCATTCGCCGGCGGATCCACACCCGTCACTGTTGGCGGCGTGATGTCCACCTCCGGGCCAAACGCTTCCAGTTCCGCAAACGCCAGAGGCTCACTCGCCACCGTTTCCACCCGTGCATAGCGCGCCTCTATCGTGCCTGGAAAATCCACCGTCACATCATACTGCCGGCCCCCGAGCACTAGCGTCTCGCGCGCCACATTCACCGTCTGCGACCACACCTCTATATTCGACGTGTTGCGCAGGGAGAGTTTCAGCGTGGGATTATTTGTGTGGTCCGTGCGATTGAAAATCCGCACCATGTCCACCGTCTGATTCACCGCCGCGCCGTTGCTGAGATCAATTTGATAATAGTCGCCCACGGCGGTGACGCCGCTGTGAAAAATTGGACGCCCCGTGTGAGTGTAGTCGCCGTCTATCACCCCGTCATTCCCCGCATTCACCGGCGTGGCATAGGCCCCCGGACTCGCCGCCGTGAAAGGTTTCCCCTGCGCGAGATTCGTCGGAATAGGATTTGTCTGCCCAAAGACCGCCAGTTCGGCGAACGTCATGAAATTTGGATTCACCGGCACATCCGCGCGCTCGATACGCACCTTCCGGCCCACCGTCCCGCGCAGCGCCGTCGTGCCCCATGGATTCGCCGCCGCGGTGCCCGCGAGGAAGACCTGATTAAAGACGATGGCACCCGCGGCGTTCGTCACTTTCACCCGCACATCCTTCACCGTGCCCTGCACCGCATCCATCCGCGGCCACAGCATCACCCGGTCCAGATAATAATTCGCCCCCAGGTCCACCTCGATCCAGGGAGCGTTGTCCGGACTGGTCGTGTGCCAGACTGAGCCGTTGGCATAGTTCCCGTCGCGATTCCCGTCGTTGATGTCGCCGGGGATGGTGCCGTAGCCCGAAGAGGAAGCGGTGGCACTACCGAGCGGTGCAAGGTTCGCCGGAATGGCATGAAGCGCGCCCGGCAGGGTGATGCCAAACAGCACAAAGTGAAGGAGACGGAAATGCATGGCGGCACCTTATCAGGCCAGCGATCCGTTCGGCAAGAATCTTCCACACCCATTTGCCCCCTCTCCGTCCGCCCGCCGGCAACTCTACGCCGGCAACGGCAGGAAACCGCCGCGCAGTTGCATTTGAATCCCACGCAGTTTCGGGAGACAGGCGGCAACTGCGGGCACTTCAGGTGCAGTTGCACGCCAGGTGAAGGCAATGCCGGGGTAGGGGCTCGCGGTTGCGGGTGAATGAAATGCAACTGCGGGAGAGTCCCGTGCGATTGCTTTGCATTCTAAAGCAACTGCGGGCAAAACGAAAGCAACTGCCGGTGAAACAAAAGCAACTGCGGGCGGAGCGGGCGCAATGGCACTGCAAAAACCCGCAATCAATTTTCCACATACTTTGAACACTTCGCCTGCGGCCGCGGTCAATGGGAATGGTGGAAACCCGCTGGCCTCAGCCAGGGGAATCCGCCCTCCCCGCACCGCAGCTCACGCGCCGGAACGGCGTGCGGGGATACATCTCAAAAACCCGGGCGCATTACCAAAACCAAAACCATGATACTGAAAATCACCCGCGATCCCATCCCTCGCGACAACGGGCCGGTCCAATGCGACTGGCTGGACAACTCCATCGTGCGCATGAACGAACATGCCACCACGCTCGGAGTCAGCGCCGGCGACAAAACGAAGTTCACCGACTGGTGCAATATGGCCAAAGACGCCTGCGCCGGCCTCAGCAATGCGGTGACCAACGCTGATTCCTGGCGCGACTACCGCGAGGAGCTGCTTTACGGCACCAACGTGGACAGCACGCCACTGACCCGTCCCATTGATAACTCCACTCTGGCGCTCGTGCTCGTCGAGCCGCTGCTGCCAGGAGCCATGACGCGCATCCGCGACTTCCTGCAAAGCCTCAAGCGCAAGCAAGCGTGGAGCGTCTCCATAGAGGCTGATTTCCGTCTCACGCCCCTGGTGTCGGAAATTAATACGGACACCGCCAAGCCGGAGGGCAAATCCAAAACGACTGCCGGGGCCGTGGTGATGCTCACCTGGGTCATCGGCCCGTTCGATGCCGTGCTCATCGAGTGGCAACTGGACGGCGCGGACACCTGGAGCAGCCTCGGCAATATCACCGGCCGGAAATTCACGCACACCGCCGCTCTCGCCGTCGCCGGCAAACCCGAAGCACGCCACTACCGCATCCGCTTCGTTGTGGAGAACAACCCCGTCGGCGAATGGAGCGACGTCCTCACGGTGACAGTGAGGCCGTAATCCCTCCCTGGACACCAAACGCGCGCCGGGCGCGGCTCCGCCGGGGGCCGCGCCCTTTTTGGTGCTTCTTTCTCTGGAAAGCTCGATGCCGGCGTGCCTCAACCCGTCAGGAGAATTGCAGTAGTCCTAAAAGCGGGAACGGCCTAACGTGGTGTGGGTTTTGCCTCCGGCTAACCCTCAGCTGGCGAACTCAACGCGCGGGGGAGGCCGACAGAGGCGGCTTACCCGGAGGGAAAAGCCACCCACTTTCACTCCATTGCCGTTTTAAGGGTAATATGAGCCTGCCTTCTTTTCCGTCAAAGCGCAGGGACGGCATCCCGCATGGGGCGGGTGTTCGGAAGGGGGATGTCGTGCCGCGATTGCTCAAGGTCTGCGACTTCCTCCCGCACCAATTCGCAGAGCTGGTGGTAGGCCGCTTCCTCTGTGTCCGCATGGCATACGCCGCCGGCGGGAAAGAGATCGGGACAGTAGCCGATGTAGGCATGGTCTTCATCGCTCCAGAGAACGTAGCGGAGGTAGCGGTCGGCGGATTTCATGGCTGAATGATTTGGATGGCAGTGCGGATTTCTTTTTCTTGATAGGGACGGGCGTCGTCGCCCCCGGCCCCGCTGAGAATGACAGCGCCGGGGAATTTTTCATGCCGGAATTTGCGGTGCGAGCCTTTGCCTCCCGGCACCTGGCGAAAGCCGGCGCGCTCAAGGTCATTCACAAGCTGGCGGATCTTGCGGGGCATCGCTATTGAGGTGTGGTGGCGGCGGTGCCGCTCAGGCTGCCGCGGGGGATGTGCAGGCCGCCATCCATGGCGGAGCGGAGCCGTACGTCCCGTTTGGTGAGGGCCACGCCATCGGGCAGTGAGAGGTCGAGCAGAATGCCTTTGGAGGCGTCATCCTTGAGCGATCTTATCCTCCACGTTCCCTCGAATTTCCCCCGCGGCACTTGGATCACCATGCCGTTCCGCAGCACGCGCGGGCGCTTGCCGCCGTTCTTCTCCGCGAGTTCGTTCAACTGGCAGACGATATTATACCCGCGGATGATGACGCCGTCGCCGCCCTGGATGGCGACGCCGAAGTTCTCGCTGACGACTTTCACCGCCTTGAGAGCTTTGAGGCGCGCGGGTTTACCGGGTTTGGGCTGGAGGCCGAAGAGTTTGCTCTTCGCCACGACGTCGTATTGCAGCCAGAATTGTTTCGACTCGCGCAGGCACTTCCCGGGTTTGGTGGTGGCTCCTTCGCGGCGCTTCTGGCAGGTGATGAAGGCCTGGTCTTCGTTGGCGTCATCGGGGTCCGGGACGCGGACGCCGAGTTTGGCGGCGAGCTTGAGTTGCTTTTGCGCGCTGGGGTGTTCGTCCTTCGGGTCGAGCACGCGCCACACAGTCTGGTCGGCTTTCAGCCCGGTGAGGTCTGCGGGGATGTGCTGGACGACGCGGCGGTCCATGAGTTTCTCGCGGATGCTGTGCTTTACGGCGTCCGGCAGTTCCTCAAGGCGGACTTTGCCTTCCGTGCCGCGCTGGTAGAGGCCGCGGGTTTGCCGCACGAGGCGTTCGCCCTCCTCAGCGGTGAGGTTGCGCTTCACCATGAGTTGCCAGAGGGAGCCTTGCTGATCGCTTTTCGGAAAGTAGAAATCGGCGAGGCCCATGACGCAGGCATCCAGGGCGTGGTGCAGGTGGGTGAGTCCACGGACCTCGCCTTTGGGCACGGCGTGGCCATCGGCACCGATCACCTCCGGGCACACGCCGCTGAGGCAGCCGAGGAGATGCCATGCCTTCCGCACCGCACCGGTGACGCTGCCCGGCAGGCTGGTCATCACCGGCGGCTCGGCCTGCGCGGCACCGGTTTTCTTCGCGGCCTCAATATAGTACCCGGTGAGCGCCTGCGCGCCGAGGCGCACCAGTTGGCTGGTCTGCGTGAGGTCACGCGGGAGGAAGACTTTCTCCTCCCACCGTTCCAGCAGTAGCAGTTCCCGGCGGCGCTTCTTGCGCCGCTTGTCGTCGTCGTGGCCTTTGAAGGCTTCGAGGGATTCGGCGTGCTTCTTAAACACCGCGGGAGCCATTAGCATGGTGCGCCCGTCGGTCCCCGTCTTCCCGCCGAATTCCTGGATGAACTCCGTAGCGGTGCGATTCCCCTTCATGGCGTTCACCCATTTGAAGGTGATGACCAGCGAGTCGAGCGAATTACTGGGGCGCTGGCTGTAGGGGATGACGTGGTCTTTGTCGAAGACGCTGCCGTCGGCGAGCGCGATGGCGTCATACTTCACGCCGGTGTAGGGGCAGGTCCAGTTGAGGTCTTCCGCGATGCGGCCCTTGCGAATGAGGCCAGGGGTGATGTGTGAGGCGTGCCTGGTGCCCGCGAGGTCTTTCTCCAGCTTCTTGACCACGCCTTTGAAGTTGGCGAGGCGCTGGCCGAGTTCAGATTCGATCTCCTTGTTGGTCTTGCCGCCGAAGCTGCCGAGTTCGCTGGCCACTTCGATGATGCAGCGGGAGATACGCCCGGCGTCGCCGGCGGCGTAGTCCTTCACGAGGTCGCGGTGGAGGCGGTCAAGTATCCGCAGCCGGTGACGGACTAGGTGGTTGTTGGTCTGTTCATCAATGGCGCGATCCAGTTGCGCCTGGCGAATGGCCTCGCTGCGGAAGAGCGGGCCGCCGTCCTCCGCGGGATGCTCCGTATGGCTGAGTACGTAATCATAGACCGCCTGCATGACGCCGCGGGCGAACGGCGCGCGGCCTTTCGCGGGACTGGCGATGATGTCCTTCGCCAGCACCTGCTCCAGTGTAGGCGGCGGCTCGTCTTTGCCGCGGGACTTTCTCTTGCCGGCGGACTCCACCCATTTTTCCAGGGCCTGCATGGCCGCGGCGTGGGAACCGATGAGCGCACGTAGCCGGAGCTTTTTGCCGCCGCGCAGTTTGTTGAGAGAATGGCGTTGCTCACTCTCCGGCAGATGCGGCCAGAAGGACTGCACTTCCGCGGCGGCGATGGCGCGGCGCGCGGGATCGAGCACGAGACTCCGTTCCACGTCAGGATGGACGAGGAGATTGGAGAGGTTGTCGCGCTTGTGGCCGGTGAGTGCGCGGACGGCATCCTGTAAGGTGCCCTTCGTCATCCAGCCGGCGGCCTGCATTTGGGCGTTGATCTGCTGGCGGTGCTCCAGAGAGAGCGGCGCGCCGTCGCTGCGGATGTTGGCGAGGGTCATGGCCCAGCGATAGCGGTAGAATTCCAGGCAGTCGGCGGCGGGCACTTTGGCCATGCGCTCGGCGCGATGTTTGGCGTCGTCGTGTGCCGCACCGTCCGCGAGTTCCGCGGCGAGCACGGACTGGAACGTGAACGGACAGGTGCCGATGAGGCGGTTGTCGAATCGCGGCACGCTCTGGCCGAGCAGCAGGCTGCCCCGGAAACGGCGCGGGAGTTTCAGGCCAGGGGAGGGGATGGCCTGCCATGCAGTGTCGTCGTCCGGCTGGCCCTCGGTGCCGAGCAGCGCGCGCTCAAGAACGGCGCCTGCTTTGGGAAGATGCGATGCGTGCAGTTGGAGGATGCGGTGCAACTCGTGCTCCACCACGTCGCGAGGGAAGGCGGCATTGAGTCCCTTGAAGCGGATGTCCGACGAATCCTTCACTCCCAGCGGGTCCACTTTCAATTCCGCGCAGTAGGTTTCCGCCGTCGTCTGCTTTCCATGCCGCTTCATCAGGCTGCGCGCATTCTCCACTTTCTCAGTGTCTTCGGAATCATCGGCGGTCGCCTCAGCCGCGGCCCAGCGGCGGTTGCCGTCATAGCCGCGGTTGTGGGCATACCAGCGGAGCACGTCCCACAATTCTGGCCATGACAGGAGCGGACCGCCGGCGAGCACGCGCGCCGCCAGTTTCCAGGGGGAAGAGGAAGTGACACCGTCCAGTTGTTCTCCGGTAAGCACGCCGAGGTGCGCGAGGAGAATTTTCATCCGCGCGATGCGCTGCCGGGTGGCGCGAATGTGCCGCCGCTGCCGGCGGAAGGCGCGGCGCTGACTGGCGAGACAGTCGTCCGCCGGAAACAGCACCGTACCGGTGCCGAGGATTTCCGGATGCGGCTCCGTGGGCAGCAGTACCGCCCAGCCGATAGAACTGTGCCCTACGTCGAAGGCGAGATGCAGACGGGATATTTTAGTTGCCATGCGGACGGATTCTCCATACAAGTGCTGCGGATTCAAGACAAAGTTAGATAGCGCACGCCGCTTCCCTGGCCGATAAGGTAGGCCACACCGGTGACATAAGCGTCTCTCTCAATCCTCAGCCGGACCGCAAGGTCCGGCTGATTTTTTTGCAGACATGCGCTGAGGAGCCGCCTTCTCGCGGAAACTGTCGCCGTCGGGTCGGGTTATCGGGGCCAGGAACGCAGCGGCCGCAGTGGCGATTGTTCATTTGCATCACGGCCCATTGCCCTGGAAGGATGCCGCCCCCGTTTCCCGGGGACTCGTTTCAGCATTCTTCACTTTTCATCCTGCATTTCCCCCATGGATCTTCTTCGCTTCACGACCGCCGGCTCCGTAGATGACGGCAAGTCCACGCTCATCGGCCGCCTGCTCTATGATTCCAAGTCCATCTTCGAGGACCAACTCGCAGCGGTGGAAAAGTTTTCCAAAAAGCGCGGCGATGCTCACATTGACCTCGCGCTGCTGACGGACGGACTGCGGGCAGAGCGGGAGCAGGGGATCACGATTGATGTGGCCTACCGCTACTTCGCCACGCCGCGGCGGAAGTTCATCATCGCGGATACGCCGGGGCACATTCAGTACACGCGGAACATGGTCACCGGCGCGAGCACGGCGAATCTCGCGATCATCCTCATAGATGCGCGGAAGGGCGTCATCGAGCAGACGTGCCGCCATGCTTTTCTCGCGAATCTCCTGCGCATCCAGCACGTGGTGCTCGCGGTGAACAAGATGGACCTCGTGGACTACAGCGAGGAAGTGTACGAGCGCATCAAGTGTGAGTTCAGCGACTTCGCGAGCCGTCTCGACAACCTTGTGGAGATGACATTCCTCCCCATCAGCGCGCTGAACGGCGACAACGTCGTGGATAAGTCGTCAAAGATGCCGTGG
>JANOZA010000183.1:0-4266 GCA_031429155.1 Verrucomicrobiota bacterium
GAGGTGAGCAGCGGCTTGCGGGCGCGGTCAAGTTCGTCGGCGGTCGCGCCCTTGGCAGCGAGTTCGGCACCGAGTTTGCGGGCGATGTCAGTCAGATCTTTCGCGTCCTTCGCATCGGCAGTCATCATGGCCATGAGTTGACCATAGCCAGGCCAGGTATCGCTCATCATGCTGGCCACCTGCGGACTGTAACTTTCGCCCAGTTCCTCGCGCACCTTGATCCGCACGCGGTCTGAGAGAATTTCGGAGACAAGACTGAGCTGGCGGGAGAGCTTGATATCCTTGATCCGGTCCGTGGTCGGCCAGAAGACGAGCGCGGTGCTCTTGGGGATTTTGGAATCGAAGGCGAATTCCTTGTCCGGCGTGCCTTTGGGGAACGCCACGGTGCGCACCACATCGGTGTTCGTGCGTTCCGCCGCCCGTTGGGGCAGTGTGCCCACGGTCGCGGCGGCGGCAGCGATCACTTCCTGCACATCCAAATCGCCTACGATACCGATTTCAAGGTATCCCGACTTCAACTGCGGCTCCAGCCACGCCTTCATCTCGGCAATGGTGCGTGCGGAGATTTCCTCCTCCGCCGGAAAGACGAAGCGGTAGTCGTCGCCGTGCGTGAACGCGTCAGCCTTCGCGCGCATCATTCCCTCAGGCGTGTGATTCACCTGCTGGTAAACCATCGGCAGGCTCATCTTGAAGCGGGAGAGTCCGTCCTCGCGCCAGCCGGGATCGCTGAGGAACGCGGCGAGCAACTGGAACTGCTCCTTGAGGTTCTTGCGGTTGGTTTTGCCGGAAAGTCCGAAGCTGTCATCATTGACGGAGAAATTGATATCCACCGTCTTGCCTGCGAGCACGCGCTGGAGGTCATCTATGCTGTGCCTGCCCAGCGCGCCGGTCTCGAAATTGAACTGCGTAAAGAGCGGCAGTCCCGGTTTGTCTTTGGGAGCCGTCATTCTTCCGTCACCAAAACTCGCTGCCATCTCGATGGTGTCCTTCTTGAAATCCGTCGGCTTGATATTGAGCCGCACGCCATTGGCGAACTGCACCTGGGTGATCACGAGATCCTCCACCACTTTCTGCGCCGCCACCTTGCCCGGCTCTCCGAAACTGGCGTAGGCCCACGCGGCGTCCGCATTTTCCTCCTGCGGCTCCACCTTCACCTCGCGGCTCTTTTTCCAGGCTGCCGTGATAACGCTCTCCGCTTTCTCCAGCGAAAGATTTCCACCGATGAACACGCGGATGTCCTCCGTGCCCCAGTCCTGCTTCAGAGCCGCATGGCACTGCTCGGGAGTGATCCCCGGCAGCACGGACTTCGCCCAGGTCAGGACATCCGAGGGATGGACGACAACTTTGCCGTCGGAGAAGTTCGAGGAAATGGCATCGGCCAGCGCGCGGGACTTGCGCGTTGGTGCTTCCGCCGCCGCGTTCTCGACGGCGGTCTGGAAATTGGCGACGGCCTCGGTGAGTTCGGACTTGGTGAAACCGTGCTGCACTGCGCGGCGCAGTTCCTGTTCACCGGCAGCGAGCGCCTTCTCCCAGTTCTCCGGCTTGGCACTGATCTCCAGCGAGGAGCCCTCCACAAAGTGCATCCAGTCCTGGTGGCTGCTCTGCGCCGCGAGGAACGGCGAGTCGGGTTTCTTGGACAGTACCTCAAAGCGCCGGTTCAACATGTCGTCGGCCATCTCGCGGATCACGCTCTGCAGGCGGTTCGCGAGGTTATCCGGCAGTTTGCGCGACGGCTTCGCTGCTTCAACGTTGATCGTGATTTGACCGGCTTCTTTTTCGGTGTGCAGCTTCGCGAGGAAGCCTTTGCCGGTCGTCACTTTGCCAATGTTCGGATCCGGCGCGCTCACGGCGGGAGCCTTCATGTCTGTGAAATGCTCCAGCACATGTTTCTTCACCGCCTCGACTTCCACATCACCGGCGACGATCACCACCATCCGGTTCGTCGTGTACCACTTCTTGTAGTAATCCATGAACCGCTGCTTCGGCGCCTTCTTGATGACACCCTCCGTGCCGATGGGCAGGCGTTTCGGAATCAGGCTCTCCGGCAGTCCAAATTTGAATCCCTCGATCATCGTTCGGAAGTCCACTGAGTCGCGCGCATTCTTCTCGCTGAGAATGACCCCCCGCTCCTTTTCGATCTCCTGCGGCCCGATGATCATACCGTCCGCGACGTCCCTCATGAAGAGCATGCCCTTGTTGAGGAAGTCCGCGTTATTGTCAGGCAACTCCAGTTTATAAACGGTCTCGTCGAATGAGGTGTGAGCATTCGTGTCGGCCCCGAAACCCATGCCGAGCCGCTGAAAAAACTCCACCATCTCATCTGCCGCAAAATGCTTCGTGCCGTTGAAGGCCATGTGTTCCAGGAAGTGCGCCAGACCCTGTTGGTCGTCCTCCTCCATGAGAGAGCCCGTGGAGATGTGCAGGCGAATGCTCACGCGTTTCGGCGGCTCCGCGTTAGGCAGAATGACATAACGCACCCCGTTTTCGATGCTGCCGAAGACCATCTTAGGGTCCGGCTTCAGATCACTGCCCTCGTGGGCCCACAATGGCTTGGCGGATTCCGCCGCCATGGCGGGAGCGGCGGCGAGAAGAAGGAGCGAGAAGAGAGAGGATTTGTTCATAGCTGCGGGTTGGATGGCCCAGAGCGCCGCCGAGGGAAAGTCTTATTCCCGGGATTTCCCCCGCCTGCCTTACTCCCCTCGGGCTTGCCTCCCGGCTTGCCTGGCGGTCCCGCCGGGAATCGAACCCAGATCTGAAGTTTAGGAAACCCCCGTTCTATCCGTTGAACTACGGGACCGTTTGGTAATGAACAATTTAGAAATGCACTGGCGGGCGCGGGCCGGCTTGTTGCCGACAGAGTTACAGGCAGTCCTCTTTCGTTCTGAAATTCCCCTACACGTTCATTCCGGCGGATTCCAGCAGTTATTTGAACTCCCTGTGGCACTGGAACGGTTGGCACAAAGGCAGCGTGTGGAATGCTCTGGAAATCTGAGCCAGGAGGATCGCCGGGCCCGATGAGTCAGAGAATGCATTGATGATACGGCCCGACTTGGAAGCTTCGGATTTGGGGTCGCCGCCACTGGGCAATTGGGGCGGTGAAAACCAGCGTGAGGAGTGGCGCAGCCCGCGCAGGCCGGCGACCCGGAAGGTCTCATTCAGCTAACGGTGGGCGAGGCTCAGGGCTGTTTTGAAGGACGGCTGCGTTCGTCGTTGTTTTTGAGCGGCCACGGAAGGACGCCGGCACGCTGGGCCCATGTTTCCCACTGCGAGGACAGTTCCTTCACTCGTCCGGGATGTTGCGCGGCGAGGTTGTGCATCTCGGTGCGGTCTGCGGCGAGGTCGTAGAGTTCCCAACCGCCGGGATGCTTCGAAACGAGTTTCCAATCGCCTGCGCGGATGGCGCGGTTGCCCTGGTGTTCCCAGAAAAGCGGATGCGCGCGTTGAATCTGCTGGCCGTTGAAAGCGGGGATGAGACTCACGCCTTCCACCGGCTGGATTTTCCCGCCCGCAAACTCGGACGGATATTTCGCCTCCGCGAGTTGCACGCACGTCGCCATGATATCAATAAGATGTGCCGGTGTGTTCACGAGTCGTCCTTTCTCAAGCCTCACTCCCGCTGGCCAGTGCGCGATGAGTGGCGTGCTGATGCCGCCCTCATGGGACCAGTATTTGTATTCGCGGAACGGCGTGTTACTTACGTTCGCCCACGACTGCCCGTAGCCGATGAAGGTGTCTGCACCGCCGGGCATCACGCCTGCGCCCTGACGCACGGGAAAGCCGTCACGCGTCTGCTTCGGAATCATGTCAGGCTGGAGGTAATCCTTCGCCAGCGGCGGCAGCGCGGGCTTATCGGCACGCGGTTGGTGCGGGCCGCTGCGGCCCATGCCCTCGGCGCAGCCGCCGTTGTCCTGCAGGTAAAGGATGAGCGTGTTCTCAAACTGGCCGTTCTTCTTCAGTGCCTCCACCAGCCGTCCGATGCCCTGGTCCATGCAGTCGAGCATCGCAGCATAGACCTCCATGCAGCGGGCTTCCCAGGCTTTGTCCGACACCTTGCTCCAGTCGCCGGCGGGCGGCGGAATCTTCCAGCGCGCATCCAGCAGGCCGAGTCGTTTCATTTTCTCCAGACGGGCGGTGCGAATGGCGTCGTAGCCGGCATCATACTTGCCGCGATACTTTGCGATGTCGGATTCCTTTGCGTGCATCGGCCAGTGCGCGGCGGTGAGCGCGATGTAGAGGAAAAACGGCTGCTCCGCGTGGTGCTCATGG
>JANOZA010000184.1:0-8322 GCA_031429155.1 Verrucomicrobiota bacterium
CGCGGATGAGCGGGCGGGGGGTGTAATACTCGCCGCCGTTGCGCCCGGCGTTGCCCATGTTTTTGATCTTGGCTTCGGAGAGGTGCGAGAGCTCGTGCTTCTCGGTCTGGGACTGGAAGCGGAGTTCGTCGATGTGATCAATGATCTCGCGCAGGTTGTAGCCGCTCTGGATGCGGTTCTTAATCTCGCCGAAAATTTCGCCGATTTTGTATTCGATGGTGTTCGGGCCGGTGGCCTTGGCCTTGAAGCCGTGCAGGTAGGGGAAGAGCTTCCCATTCACGAAGGCGATGAGGTCGTCGCCGGTGAGGGCGGTGTTGTGGTCAATCTTGCCGTCCTTTTTCGGCGCAGCCCACGACTCCCAGCGATACGGCGCATCGAGGATGTGGGTGTAACGCTTGCCGTCGAGGGCGGCTTCGGTGGCTTTGTCGTGTTCGAGGGCGTCGAGGTATTTCAGGAAGAGGAGCCACGAAGTCTGCTCGGTGTAATCGAGTTCGCTGGTGCAACCGGCGTCTTTCCAGAGGACGTCGTCGATGTTTTTGAAGGCTTGTTCGAACATGGGGGTAGATCCACTTGCCGATGGGGCACAGGGCGGCAGTGGGCGCGATGCTAGCCGGGCGGGGTGGTTTGGCGAGGAGAGATTGGGGCGGGGTCGCGGGGATGTTTCAGGCCATGCAGGCTTTGGGGTGGTCGCAGGGGCTGATGGTTGGTGCTTTCAGGGGCAGATTTAGTGGGGCATTGGTTCCTGACGCTGGCCGTAACCATATGACTGATTGAAAATGAACCGCTTGGAGACGGCTGGGCACTGCACAGCGGAGCCCGGAAAGCATCCCGGTTTTGCCAAAACCTATATAGGATGAGGCAGAATCTATATAGGATGCGACAGAACCGGTACCGGTTGGCGGAAAACCGACATCGGTTGAGCTGAAACCGATATAGGATGGCGTGGAACCGGTACCGGTTGAGCCGTGACCAGTACGGGATGGGACAAAACCGGTACCGGTTTCGCCGGAACCTGGTACCGGTTTCGCCGGAACCTATATAGTCCGTGGACCAACCGGTACCGGTCGGGCGGGGACCGGTACGGGCTGCGGGGAAACCGGTACCGGACGGCAGGCGGGCCGTGGGGTTTTCGGCATGGACGGTACCGGCTCGTGTCCGTCCATGCAGCCCGGCGTCCGTCCGGAATCGGCTGTGCGGCAGCCGGTGTGCTCCCCGCGTCAGCCGGTTCGTTTCGGCGCGCAACCTATGGAGGGCAGCGATGCCGGCGAACAGGCGCGCAGAAAAGCGAACCTGTTTTCCAGGGAAATACTCCGCATTTTACGAGGTGCTGCTCTTGAAACTGACGGTGAGCGATCCGCCCGCTCAGTCGGAAGTGCAGTCGGTGGTGAACGCATACAACGATCTGGAGAATGCGCTGCGGCGGCAGGGAGGGGATGAAACCGGCGGCCGGATGCGCGCCGCTCAATGCAGGGCCGTCTGCCTCGCGCTCTTCAATCTGGATGAAGCTCTGACAAGACAGTGACTGCGCCGTCCCGTCAGCAACGGCGGAGAGAAGGCGAGGCGTCGGTTGCGCAGTCCCAACTGGGTCTCCGCTGTTGCCGAAAGTATTTCTCCTGTTATTCGCGCCCGGTACAGCCAGTCGGAAACCACTCGATTCTACGATGAAACTACCGCTCCCTAAGCTCCTCTGCGTTGTCCTGATGTTCACCGGTGTTCTGATTGGGCAGGCCCAGGATTCCAAGGATCCGCCGTCGGACGACTTCCCTCTTCTACCCCCCAATCTCCAACGCATGCCGGGGGACATCCTCAAAGTGGAGTGGAAGTCGGCCTGGCGGTATCTCAATCCGCTCAACGGAGAGGATCCCGGTAAGACCGTTAAGGATTTCCACGCCAACTGGACAAAACTTACCTTCGACGACAGCAAGTGGGGCAAGAGTAAGGATGGATTTATCGGCTACGGGAATTTTAGTCGCAACGATCGAGTCCAGGGCCCGGCGCTTTCCGACATGGGCACGCCAGAAAAAGGTAAGCGTTACACGGCGTACTTCCGCCACATCTTTACCGTGGATAAGTCAGGACAGTATGACCTCGACTTCGTGTTCTCGCGCGACGATGCGGCCATTATTTACGTCAATGGCAAGGAAGCGGCCCGCAGCTTCGAGCCAGGCGCCGTGGAGTTCGCCAAGGCTCCGGACACCTA
Organism: Verrucomicrobiota bacterium; assembly: GCA_031429155.1. Classification (GTDB taxonomy): domain Bacteria; phylum Verrucomicrobiota; class Verrucomicrobiia; order Verrucomicrobiales; family V1-33; genus V1-33. Next base: position 2,201 of record JANOZA010000184.1, read on the forward strand.
CGAACTTCTCGTCGCCGGACGCAAAGATGCATGGGCTGACGGAGCCAATGAGTTGGCACCGCACCAGCACATACTCCGCAATGTCACTCTCCATACCGGCAACAACATTCTCGCGCTCTCAGTCCACAATTGCCTCAACCCAAAAGAGCCAACCAGTTCGGATCTCGGGTTCATGGTCCGCTACCTCGCCATCGCACCAGCGGGTGCAGCGGATAAAATGAAGGAGAACACCCCGCCGGAGACTCCGCCGGAGCCCGTGCCCCGGATGCCCCTGGCCTCCGGTCCGGCCACCCCCTCCGCTTTCGATGAACTCTCCCGCAATGCTGCCGCATGGGAGATGGATGCCGGCAGGCTAGAGGAGCATTTCGCAGGGCACCGGTTTGTCTGGCAGGATGCAGGGAAAACCCAGGCACAAATCATCCCCGTCAATGACGGCGAGAGTCCGCTAATGATCCTGAACGCCAGGCTTCCGGTGGTGGAGGCCTCGCTTTGGCTGACAGGCGGCAGACTGTCCCGGATGCAGTTCCTCATCTTCACCCGCGGCGACTCCGGGGACGTTTCCAAGACTGTTTACACCGCGCTGGTGGAGAAGTGTAAAGCGGCTCTCACCGAGACTGCGGGTAGTGCCGGAAAGGATCGTCCGGCAACGGAGGCACCAAAAGCCGCAGTCAAAACCACGGGCATCACGTGGTCTTCGGTGTCCACGCTCTACCAGTTGGAAACCAGTGCGCGCCGGGAACGGAACGGGGAGTCGTTCACTCCCGAATTCGTCCGTCTCGTGATAGTACCAGCAAAAATAAAGCCCCAGGTGGGCGCTGCCTCCACGCCGGCATCCACCGCCGTGAAGCGCGGTGACCTGGCTGCCAATATTCTCAAGCCCGACAGCGGTGATGTCTATATTCACAATGTGCCGATGGTGGATCAGGGTGAAAAGGGCTACTGCGCTGTGGCGTCTGCCGAACGCGTGCTGCGCTATTTCGGCATCGCCGCCGATCAGCATGAACTCGCTCAGATAGCCGATACCTCCGCCTCCACCGGCACAAATCCGGAAGCTATGTTTGAGGCTCTCAAGAAGCTGCGGGGCCGCTTTGGCATTCAGCTCCGCGAGGTCATTCCATGGAATTATGACGACTTCATCAAACTCGTCAAAAACTACAACGCCCACGTCAAGAAAACCGGAGCGGGTGACTACGTCAACTATCCGCGCGACGGAAAGATCGGCGAAGTCATTGAGACCATGAAGGGCCCCATCCTCAAGTCGGTGCGTGCCAAAAAGGAGGATGTGGCTGAATTCCGGAAGAAAATCGGCACCGCCCTCAATGCTGGCATTCCGCTGCTTTGGGGGGTGCATCTCGGTGTTTTTCCGGAGCCTGGCCTGCCCCAGACCAGTGGCGGGCACATGCGCCTCATCATTGGTTACAACGACAAGACCGGACACATCCTCTACTCCGACTCATGGGGCGTCGGCCATGAGTTGAAGCGCATGCCGATTGATCAGGCCACCGCAATGACTTTCCAGCTTCATATAATCCGGCCCTCTCAATAGGGGGGCAGCATGGCTGGACTCATACAGATGCGACATGGAGGCGTGCAGATTTCATCTAAACGCCTCTCGTTTCCCGCGACTGAGCAGGAAATGGCGCACATGCCGAACGCGGGACTGCGTCCGCGGGATGAAAAACACAGGGACGGCGTGCGTTGTTGACGATGGCCTTTAGGCTGCTGCATTTTCCCCGCATGAATCCTCTCGAACTCAATCACCAGCACGTCACCCGGCGGCAATTCTTTGGCAAGGCTGCGGCCGGGCTGGGCGGAGTGGCGCTGGCTTCGCTCATGCAGGAGGAGGCTTTCGCGGCGGCTTCCAGCGGCCAGCCGGGATTGCCGGGGCTGCCGCACTTTGCACCGAAGGCGAAGCGCGTGGTGTGCATGTGGCAGGGCGGCGCGCCGTCGCACGTTGATCTCTTCGATCCCAAACCCATGCTGCAGAAGCTGGCAGGGCAGGACATTCCCGGCAGCGTGCGCGGCAATACGCGCCTCTCCACGATGTCGAGCGGCTATCAGAAATGGCCGATCGTGCCGGCGATCAAACCATTCAAACGCTGGGGAAACTGCGGCACAGAGATCAGCACCATGCTGCCGGGCATCGGGTCCATCGCGGACGATATCTGCGTGGTGCGCTCGATGAATACGGAGGCGGTGAATCATGCGCCAGGCGTGACGTTTTTCATGACCGGCTCTCAGGTGCCCGGGCGTCCGAGCATGGGCGCGTGGCTCAGTTACGGGCTGGGCTGCGTATCGAGTGACCTGCCGGCGTTCGTGGTGATGACGTCATCGGACCGGGGCAAAACGTGCGGGCAGTTGTTCTTCGATTATTACTGGGGCACGGGCTTCCTGCCGAGCCGCTATCAAGGAGTGCGATTTCGCAATACGGGTGATCCGGTTCCCTATTTGCAGAATCCTCCAGGCGTCAGCCGTGAGGCGCGGCGGATATTGCTGGATGACATTCAGGCGATCAATGCCGCACACCTCGCGGACTACGGGGATCCTGAGATCGAGACCCGCATTGCGCAGTATGAGATGGCATTCCGAATGCAGACGAGCGTGCCGGGACTGCTCGACTTTTCCAATGAACCGAAGAGCGTGCTCGACATGTACGGGCCGGATGTTTTGAAGAAAGGCACCTACGCGAACAACTGCCTCATTGCCCGCCGCCTGCTGGAGCGCGGAGTGCGGTTTGTGCAACTCATGCACAGCGGCTGGGACCAGCACGGGAATCTATTCACCCAACTCGAAGAGCAGTGCCGCGACACTGATATGCCGAGCGCCGCGCTGGTGAAGGATTTGAAGCAGCGCGGCTTGCTCGAGGATACGCTGGTGACGTGGGGCGGGGAGTTCGGGCGCACGCCTTTCGGGCAGGGTGATCCCGCGAAGCCGAATGGCCGCGACCACTTTGGCCACGCCTACAGCTGGTGGCTGGCAGGGGGCGGGGTGAAGCCCGGCACCACTTTCGGCGAGACGGATGACTTCGCCTGGAACATCACGAAGGATCCGGTGCACGTGCATGACATGCAGGCGACGCTGATGCACCTTTGCGGCGTGAATCATGAAGCGCTGACGTTCCGGTATCAGGGCCGACAGTTCCGGCTGACGGACGTACACGGCCAAGTGATGAAGGGAATGCTGGCGTGAACGGCGGCGGCGCCTACTGAATGGCAGTGCGCGATTTCACAAAGACACTGACCTCATACTTCGGCAGCCACTTGCCGTCGGCCTCCGGGGGTTTCCATGTCCAGAGTCTGCTGGACGGGCGGTAGGCTTCGGTGCGGGTAAGGATGGAAATGGTGAGCTGCGCCGGGCGGGTCGCAGTAGCGGCTGGCACGGGAGTGATGGTGATGAGGTTCGGGCCTTTCTGCATCCCGCCGGTGATGACTCTTCCGCCGGTGTTGTTCTCGACGGTTTCGATGTGCGTGCCGTTGTTCACATCCACGGTGACCCTGCACGACTGCGCGATGATGGCCAGGGCGGCGATCTGGTAGGGATTGCGACAGAGTCGGGGGACTTCGGGATAGCGTCCGGCGAGCTGGAACTCCGGGCTGTCGAGCCACTTGCGCCCGCCGGCGCGTGCAGCACGGCGCGTTTCTTCATCGCCACCGAGATTGACATACTGAATCCAGTCGAACTTCCAGACGCCGCCTTCCCGGAGGAACCGTACGATGAGCGGATTCTCCGGCATGATGGTGGAATCGAGCGCGAAGTCCACGCGTCCAAAATAGACAACCCGCGCGGTGTCGCCGACAGCGGTCGCGTCCACGCAGGTGAGGGTGCTGATGTCAGGTGCCTGAAGGACGCTTTTGAAAACCGCGGCGGGCCAGGGCTGGCCGAGGGAAACGATTTCATTGCGCAGACACACCTGGCGATAGCGACTGGTCTGTGCGGCAAAAGTGGTCATGTCACTGCGACGCATGGCCTGAAGCCAATTGATGTAGGTGCGTTCAAGTTCGGCACGGAGAGCGGCGTCTTCCGGCTTCTGGCCAAGGACACGACCGCCCGCTGCCAGGGAAGCAAGCAGGGCGAGGGTGCGGCGGCGGGTGGTGAACATGCTGGAGAAAGTGGATGCCGGGTTCATTAGTTTCCACCCGAACCTGCGCGCATCACGCGGGCGGGCACCTCGCCGACTTTGTATTCGGCTTTGGTCAGGCCGTCCCATATTTTGATGAGGGTGCCAAACGAGACTTTTTCATCCAGCCGGAGATCAAGTTTGGATTCGGGACTGCCGGCCTTGAAGGTGCGGAGACTCTCACCGAGTTTTTCCAGCGGGATTTCGACGTCGGCGAGGAAACACTTTTCGTCTTTGGTGACCGTGAGGCTGACGCGGGCGGCGGTGTCCGTGCCGAGGCTCATGGCCTCGCTGACGGGGATGCTGACGTTGAGGACGGAGCGCGCGGCGGCTCCAGTGGCCTTGGATTTCTGTGGATCCTTGAAGGTGGTGGAGACGACGAGAAAGATCAGCAGGATGATCAGGATATCAATCATGCTGATGATTTGCAGCACCGGCGTGCGGCGCTTCTTTTGATAGAAGTTCATCGCGGCTCCGGAGTTTGCCACACGGCGTCGAGGGTGTTCTGCACGAGGCAACTCATGCGCAGCGCGCAGTGCTCGACCTTTCTCGAAAAGTAAACCTGGGCGATGAGCGCCGGCACGGCGACGGCGAGTCCGGCGATGGTCGTGTTCATGGCTTCGGCGATGCCGGCAGCGATTTCCTGCGCGGCGGCGGCGTCTTTGGATCCTTCTCCGAAGTTGGCAAAGATGCGCACGAGGCCGCTGACGGTGCCAATGAGGCCGAGCATGGGCGCGATGGTGAAGATGACCTCCATGACGGAAATGCCGCGTTCCATGACGGCGACTTCCTCGCGCCCGGTGGCTTCTGCGGCGCGGGCGGCGGCGGCCTGGTCAGGGTGGCGGTTGAGCAGCGCGGAGCGGCAAATGGAGGCGAGCACAGACCGGTCATGCAGGAGGGCCTGCTGGAGCGTGCCGAATTTCCCTGCGGCCACGAGGGCTCCGGATTCGCGCAGCCTTGCAGCGAGACCGGCGGGAAGGATGCGTTCCATTTTCAGGTCCAGCACTTTCCAGACGACGACGGCGACGAGAATGAGCGAGCAGATAATGAGCGGCACCATGAACCAGCCACCAGTGACGAAGAAGTTCCAGACTTTGGAGAGCGAGGCGGAGAAGGATTCGGCAAAGCCGGCGGCGACGGGCATGGGTAGTTAGAGAAGTTGAAAAGAGAATTTCCGGCGAAGCTTGCCGCCGGCGAGTGGATCGGTCATCTCCCGCTGCATTTCAGCAGGAGGCGGAGGCAGTTTGGCTTTGATGATGGCTGAGAGGCAGGCGTCCTCGAGGACGGGGTTGGCTTTTCCGGGATCCACGAGGCGGACGTTGGAGATGCGGCCTTTTGCATCTATGTCAAATTCCACTTCCACCGAGCCGCGTCCGGCCAGTCCGCGAACGGTAGCGATTCTTGCGTTCCACATCAGGCCGACCCGTTCATAGACGGAGTTGTTGTAACGGCCCTCAGGAGTATCGCGAGCGTCCATGGAGTTCCTGTCTCCCCGGATGGCGATGGCGCCGGCGGATTTCGATTTCACGGAACTGACCACCGGGCTGCGGCTGACCTGGCCGGGATTGGGTTTTCCACTGATGGGATCGCGCGGCGTGACCGGAGGGGATTTTGGCCGAACCGGCGAGTCGGGTGGCCTGGTGAGAGCGAGCGGTTCCGGCAAAGTCTCGCGCATGGCGAGGGGTTCCGCGGGCTTGTCGGCGGGCGCGGGTGCGAGCGGGTCGCTGGTCTTGACTGCGGCTGCCGGCTCCGGCGGGCGCTCATTTGGAGGCGGGGCCTGGTTGTTGGCCGCTACCACCGGATCAGGAGACTCCAGCGAAGGCGCGGGCGCTGCCGGCGGCACTGGCGGAGTGGAGGGACTCGCGGGCTGCTCTTCGCTGCCGGGGCTGAAATTGTTGGTGACCAGGGAGAGACCGGCGCCTTCACTGGAGTCTCCTGATCCGGTGGTAGCGGCCAACAACCAGGCCCCGCCTCCAAATGAGCGCCCGCCGGAGCCGGCAGCCGC
>JANOZA010000185.1:0-5524 GCA_031429155.1 Verrucomicrobiota bacterium
GTCCACTTCATCGCTGCGTAGATGCCGCGGCAGTTCAATGGGCCCGCCAGGATGCTGCACCGACGCCTTCGACTTCATGAACACCACCGGCCATTCCGGGATCGGCGCCTTCCCCTCCTCAGCGTGCCGCCGGTAGTTCAGCCCGATGCAGTAGATCACCTCCGGATCCAGCGGCGCGAGCAGCTTATCCGCCGCCACCACTTCATCAGTGATTTGCGGCGAGGCGAAAATATCGCCGCTGAGTTTGCGGGCAGTGCCATCGCTTTGCAGCGCGGCGTGACAAGGCGTTCCAGTGGAATCGAGAGTGCGGATAATTTTCATGCGTGGGCGCCGACTGTAGCCGTCACCGGGAGGAATAAAGCAGTTTTGTCCGCCCCCCACGCACACTCACTTTTTCACCGGCGTCCCCTGCCCTGCCGCCACCTTCCACCGGTAGTGCCCCGTCAGCGGATAAGTGAACAGACAGTCCTCCTCCTGCGCACCGCGCCCGATATTGTGAATGACCAGCGGCACACCGTCCGCATTCTTCCTGTCACTCACGATCATAATGTGCGGCAGGTTCGGCGGCACCGTGCAAGTCACGAGATCGCCCGGCTGATAGTCCCCGGCTTTCTGCGACACCGGCAGCGAAAACCCCTCCCGCTTCAGATACGTCATCAAGTTCGGCACCCGGCGGTGGTCTATGCTTTTATCCGTCTTCTTGAGACCCCACTGCTTCGGATAGGCGGAAAAGTTCGCCGCCATGTCCTCGTGCACCGACTTCTGGAGATCCACACTCAACCCCTTCCGCAACGCCCGCACCACCACATCCGTACACACCCCGCGATCCTCCGGCACATCACCCCCGGGATACTTCAGCGAAACGTAAGCCGGATCATAAGTCACCGTCTTCCCCACCTGCGCCCGCGCAGCCGTGACAATATCCGCCGGCAACTGAGCGAAAGACGCGACGGCGGTGAGGAGGAGAACGAAAAGGAATTTCATAAGCGGACGGCCAGAGGAAACACTACGCAAAGCCACACCGCCCCCGAAAGGCCAAAAAGCGGAAGCATTTGCGGACGCCGCCCCCCGAAACCAAGCACCCTCCTCCCCCGCCCCTCGCCGGTATATATAATACCAGCATGAAATCCGGGACCGGCATCCACCGCAGCGAGTCATCCACCGCCGGTCCGCCCGTCCCTTCGTCACCCGACGCCTCCCCCGGCATCCCCGGCCACGCCATACCATCAGGCGCCCCCCTTTCAGACCTGAAGACCCCTTGGATGCTGTCATCCGTCCCTCTGCCCGGTCGGGCAACCCCCCGGATGCTGTCATCCGGCCCTCTGCCAGACCGGGAAACGGTCAAATCGCCCTATTTCAACGTAATTTTCATTTATTGGCACCACTCGGCCCCCGGCTGATATACCAGCCCTCCGGGCTTAAACACCCCGGAATCAGTTAAGTTAGCGCCTATGGGGCTCAGTGGGGCCGGGTGGGCGTCGTTTGCTGGAGTCGGCGGCCGGGTCCGTCGGGGGTGAGGGACCACCATTGAGCGGCGGGAGGCAGCAGGCCGGGAAAGCGGTCGGCCCATTCCACGATGCAGACGCCGCCGGCATCCAGGTATTCGTCCCAGCCGATGGCGGTGACTTCACCGGGCTGCTCCATGCGGTAAAAGTCGAAATGGAAGACGGGGAGGCGCCCAGTGAGGTATTCGTGGACGAGGGTGAAGGTGGGACTGGTGACTTCTTCCCCGCCGCCAAGACCGCGGACGAGGCCTTTGGTGAAGTGGGTCTTCCCTGCCCCGAGTCCGCCGGTGAGGGCGATGACGTCGCCAGCGCGCAAGTCAGCGGCGAGCGTCTCGCCGGCGGCCATGGTGGCGCCGGTGTCAGGAAGGTGGAGGTCGTGCAGCGGATGGTGCATGGCGGCGGGAGTCTCGCTGAGTCAGTTTCCGGAGAGGAGATCCATGAGGTCATCCGAAATCCAGAATCCGGCGGTGGTGCGCAGTGCCAGGGCGAGGGCGGCAGGATCGGAGACGAGACCGAGCCGGCGGGCTTCGAGCAGGATGCCGATGAGGCCGGTGACGGGGATGCCGAGGCGTGTTGCGGCGCTGCGTCCGAGGCGTTCGTCCATCAGGAGAACGCCTGCGCTGGTTTCGCGGGCGAGGACGATGGCTTCGGATTCCCCGGCGCCGAGGTCACGGCGCAGAAGGTTGGCGAGAGCCGTGTCGGCGATGGAACGGCGTTCGATCCATGAGGCGGCACGCAGTTCCCCGGTGCCGGGACGACCGGGATCGCTGTCCGCAACTTCAAGCCAAACGGCATCGGGGATGAGGAGGGTGCCGAAGATGTCGCGCAGCAAATGGAGTTTGCCGACGCGGCTCAAGGCAATGAGCGGTGAGGAATCGGCGACGACGATCATGACGCGGCACGCAGGCGGGCGAGGGTCGCGGCGTCGCTGAGAGCTTCCTCGCGGTCGTAGTGCGGGCCGATGTGCCGGGCGGCGAGCATTCCCAAAAAGTGCGCCACGGGGAGGCCGGCGAATTCTGCGGCCTTGCCCATGGAGAGCCGCTGGGAGGCAAAGAGGGAAATGGCAAGCTCCACGCGCGCCTCGTCCACCGTCATGCGGGCGGTTTGGAGGACATCCTCCGGAAGGTCCATGGTGAGGGTAGCGGGCATGGTTGACAGATACGCCTGCGGCTTGCCTTCGCAAGTCTTGAGATGCCGCACGGAGGTTGCGCCGGGCACTAACTTTCCCTATCCGGCAACCCACTGGAGGGCGAGCCTGACAGCGAACGGAATGGTGATAAGACTGACGAGGGTGGTGATGACCATGACGCGCATGGCGGTGGCTTCGTCGCCGCCGTATCGGCGGGCGATGATCATGGGAAAGACGGCGGCGGGCATGGCGGCCTGGACGGCGATAACGTTCCGGAATTCCTGGCTGGTGCCGGGGATGATGAGGAGCGCGCTGAGCATGAGGGCCGGCAGGATGGCAAGCCTCATGACGAGGCCGCCGATGGCGGCGCCGGTGTCCTTGTGCCAGCCGGGCTGGCTGAGCAGATCCTGAAGGGTGGCGCCGACAACGATGAGGCCGATGGGTATAGCGCACTCGCCTAGCATGTGACCGGTGCGCTGGACACTCAGCAGAGCCCACGCGCCGGGCGCTCCGGGCGCGCTCCATTCGTGCCAGGGCAGGAAGTTCAAACCAAGCCCGATGACGATGGAGAGGACGACGGGATTGAGGATGTTCCTGGCAGCAGATTTCGTGTGAGGGTTCATGATCCACACGCCAAGGGTCCAGATGACGATCTCTATGCCGAGGGTGTAAACGAAGAGGACGCCCATCCACTTCTGATCGGGGAAGATTTCACGGAGAATGGGGATGGGGAGGTAGCCGTAGTTTTGGATGGAGCAGGCGAGGGCGAAGGTGCGGCGGACCGCGCCGCTCTTCAGCCCAAAGATGGGGGCCACGAGCCATGCCACGGCGCCCCCGGCGATCATAAACACGGCGCCGCATAACATGGGAAGCCAGACATTGGCGGGATCGCGCAGGGAGTCATTGCCGACGATGTGGCCGATGATAAAACACGGATAGGTGACGCTGATGGCGAGGGCGATGAGCGTGCTGTCGCCCTCCGGGGTGAGCAGACGCAGCCGACGGAGCAGCGCGCCGGTTCCCATGAGAAGGAAGACGGGCAGCACGGCCGTGAGGAGCAGCGGGAGGGTGATGTCGGGCATGAAAAGGCGACAGGGCAAGCCGCCGGCGGGAGCGCAAGGGGAAGGCAAGGTTCGCCGTGGAGTTTTCAATTTTCAGTGTTCAGATTTCACGGCCTCGCCCGTCGGGGCTTTTGATATTCTGAACTCCACTTCTATTACCATGCGCTTCACCATGCTCACTTTCGCCGCTGCTCTGACCACTGCTTCCGCCGCGCCGTTCGAGGCAAATTACGACGAGGCGAAGCTGCCGCCCTACAAGCTGCCGGACCCGCTCGTGCTCCAGGACGGAACGAAGATCACGACCGCTGAGGAGTGGAAGAGCAAGGGCCGCCCGGAGACATTCGCGCTCATCGAGCGGGAGATGTTCGGTCAGTCGCCGCCGCGTCCCGCGCTCACATTCAAAGTGGACGAGGCACCGGTGCCGGCGCTCGACGGCAAGGTGCTGCGGAAGCAGGTGAGCATTTCCCTGAACGGAAAACCGGACGGCCCGGCGATGGATTTGCTGCTCTATGTGCCGGCGAATGCCAAGGGGCCGGTGCCGGTGGTCTTCGGGCTGAATTTCGATGGCAATCAGGGCGCGAGCAAAGATCCCGGCATCCGCCTGTGCCGTTCCTGGCTGCGCGATGACAAGAAGTCGGGCATCGACAAGAACAAAGCGACGGAGGCCTCGCGCGGCTGTGAGGCGGAACGCTGGCAGATCGAATACGCCGCGAGCCGCGGCTATGGCGTGGCGACCATTTGTTACTGCGACATTGATCCTGATTTCCACGACTCGTGGAAGAATGGCGTCCACGCGCTCTACCCGGAGATCGAAGTGGCACGTAATGGCAGCACGTGGGGCAGCATCGCCGCATGGGCGTGGGGCATGAGCCTGGGAATGGACTATCTGGAGAAGGATGCGTCGGTGGATGCGAAGCGCGTGATCTGTCAGGGCCATTCGCGTCTCGGCAAGACGGCGCTGTGGGCCGGAGCGGTGGAGCCGAGGTTTGCGATGATCATTTCCAATGACAGCGGCGCGGGCGGCGCGGCTCTTAATAAGCGTGTCTTTGGCGAAACGGTGGGCCGGCTGAACTCGTCGTTCCCGCACTGGTTCTGCGGGAACTTCAACAAATACTCGGAGAAGGAACAGGAGATGACCTTCGACTCGCATCAGCTCATCGCGCTGAGCGCACCGCGACCGCTGCTCATCACCAGCGCCACCGAAGACCGCTGGGCCGACCCGAAAGGCGAGTTCCTCGGCGGGCTCGGGGCTTCGCCGGTCTATAAACTGCTCGGCACCGACGGCATGGATGCGACAGAGCACCCGCCCGCGGGCAAACTCATCAGCAGCACCATCGGCTACTACCTGCGCACCGGTCCGCATGATGTGACCCGCGATGACTGGGGGGTGTATCTGGACTTCGCAGACAAGCATTTGAAGAAATGAGCTTCACGCGCCGCCGATTTCTGATGGGCACGGCCGCACTGGCGCTGCCGCTGCCCGTGTTCGCCGCCGATCCCGCGCTGCCAATATGGCGGCTGGCACCGGAAGGCTGGGGCACGGCCCCGGCTGCGGACATCACGTCGGTGATCAATTCGGCGATGATGGAACTCTGGCGCTATTTTCCCGGCCGCAAGCTGGAGCGCATCGTCGTCCAGCGCGGCCACGAGGGACCGATCGTTCATTTCCAGCGCAACTCTCTCAAGGAAATCGTGGTGCAACTCGACACTCAGGACCTCTTCTGGTGCCAGTTCGCCTATCAGGTGGCGCATGAGTTCTGCCACATCCTCAGTGGCTTCGATGAGGACTGGAAAGGCAACCTCTGGTTCGAGGAGAGCCTCTGCGAGAC
>JANOZA010000186.1:0-4641 GCA_031429155.1 Verrucomicrobiota bacterium
GGTATCGGTCGCTATGCTCCTCAACCACCGGCTAATGGCTGTGATCCCTTCGGGATCAGACTTCCGTATAAGGCTCAGGGTCTTCGACCCCCGGCTATTCATGGCGAACCCCGCCGGGGTTCCTCTGCGGTGAGTGTGTGCATGAACATTCACCGTATTTGCAAAGACACCGCCTAATGGGGGAACCCCTCCGCGGTTCGAGCACGGAGGAAGACCGGAAATGACTTCTGGCAACTGCTCTACCAGCATTCTGCCGGCGACTGAGGGGACGCTCCGGGCCTCAACGGCTCTGAATTTCCCACTCAAAGCCGAGGGCTTCCAGCCGGGCGAGGCGCCCGGGGGGGAGCTGTCCGTCGCGGCGGAGCTTCCGCTGCTGGTAATGCCAGAAGAAGAGGGGCGGGTTTTCCTCCCATCTCGTGGGAACCCGGGTGTGGCCAAAGCGGCGCTGAAAGGCGACGAGTTCCTGGTAACGCCGTTCCCACTGCACGTCCTCATGGACGCGGCCTGGCTGCCACGCGAAGCCCGCGGCATCGAGCAGGCGCCGGTGCTCTGCAGTGAGGATACCTTTTTTCTGACGCCCGCGGAGGTGTTGCACCCATTTGGCGAGGGCGGGATTTTCCTCCCATGCGCTTGAAACGCGGCAGTGGCCGAAGCGCTGCTTGAAGGCTTTGAGTTCCTCCAGGTGTTGCTGGAAAACAACCTCCATGTGAACTGCGCGGGGAAGGCCGCGATATTCCTCGACCTCCCAACTGAAGGGGATGCGCTCCAGGAGGGCCTGATGTTCCGGCGAGAGCCGGCCGGTGCGTCGCAACAGGCGCTGCTGATAGACCCAGGATCCGAGGGGGTGATTCTCGTGCCAACTGGCCGGCACCCGGGTGTGGCCAAAGCGTTTGTGGTAGGCGAGCAGCTCTTTATAGCGCCTGGCCCAGCGGTTGTCATTGCCGGGACGGCTCCGGCCCCAGAAGAAGCCTAGCTTGTCGAGCGCGCGGCGGCGCTCCGGGGAGATGGCTCCGTCGCGGCCGTCCATGCGGATCCGCCCGACCCATTTAACAAAGGACGCATCGGCCCCGAGGGCGGGGGTGACCTGGCAGTGGCCATGCCGTTTCCGGAAAGCGCGGAGGTCGGCGAGCCGCTGCCGCCAGTGGACTTCCAGAAACTGCGCGCGGGGAAGGCCGCCAAACTTTTCCAGCTCCCACTCCAATCCGATGGCGATCAGTTTAGCCTCGCGGTCGGGGGGAAGGTCGCCGTTGCGGCGCTGCTTCCGCTGTTGGAAAAGCCAGGCACCGAGGGCGGGATTCTCCGGCCACCTTGCCTGCACCCGGGTGTGGCCAAAGCGCTGATTGAAGGCCTGGAGTTCTACAAAGCGTGTGTTCCATCGTTCGTCCCGGTCACCCAGGGCAGCGGCTGCGCCGGATTCGTCGGGCTGGAGGTCCACCGCGAGTTCTGTCAGTGCCTGCAAGCGGGCGGGTTCCAGCCGCTGGTGCGCGGCGAGGTCCCGCTGGGTCTGGAGCCATGCGGCCAGGGGGAGATGCAGGCGGGTGCGCGGCACATCGCAGTGGCCAGCGAGCCGGTGAAAGTCCACCAGTTGGTGATACATGGCGCGCCACTGCCTCTCCGCAGCACTAACACGGACCGCCGGTGCCGGCTCGCGCTCTGCACGGGCAGTGGCGGGCCGCCCGCGGGGGGCGGCTTTTGTTTTGGGACTGGACTTTGGCTTTTTCATGGCAGGCAAAAGAGATGCTGAAGTGAGAATGCGCAGAGCCGGATCATAGAAGAGCCGCGGACGATTTCCAGTAAAGCGTTGCGGTCGCTCGCGCCGGGCCGCGCCGGTGAGGTGGCAGGTGCCGATCACTTGACGGCGGTGGCGGACTCGCCGGCGCGCAGGGGGAGGAGGAAGCGCGGGGCGGATTGGGAGAGGCAGCCGGAGCCCGGGAGCCAGGCGGTGGTGAGTTGCCGCCCGGTGCTGGTGGTGACGCGGAGGAGCTGGCCGGGCTGCACGCCGGCGGGGGGAACGAAGGATGACGGCAGGGCAGGGGAGTGGTTCTCGAAGGTTCTCATGCCGGCGTTGTTGATGGCGAAGATGAGGTCGGGGCGCTGGTCGTGGTTCACGTCGGCGATGGTGAGGCTGCGGGCGTCGGCGTTCAGCGTGAGGCCGGATTTGTCAGGCCAGAGGGCGGTGAAGTTGCGTTTGCCGTCGCCGGTGAGGAGGACGCTGAGGCCGCCGTCCATGTGGCCGGTCTCGCGCTGCGGACCGTGGAAGTTCTGCGCGAGCACGAGGTCGAGGTGGCCGTCGGCATTGGCGTCGAGCACGGCGATGCCGAAGACGGGGGCGAGTTGCGCGAGGGTGGGCAGCGGCTGAAAAGTGAAGTGCGCGCCGTCATTCCAGAAGATGCCGGTGTCGAGGGTGGTGGCCTGGAGATGGAGGGCGGAGTTGAGTTTCGCGTCGCTGTAAATGTCGTTGAGCGAGGCGGAGGCGAACTTGTGGAAGGTGGGGAATTTCTCGCGCAGGAACGGCATGGCATTCTGCGAGCAGCTCTTTCCGCGCACGGGCAGGAGGCTGTGGTCGGGCATGGTCTTGGCCTCGACGACCTGCGGCGTGCCGCTGCCGTCGAAGTCGCCGTAGAAGAGATTGGCGGGCTTCTCCGGCGTGGGATGATACTTGGTGTTGAGGCCGAAGTTGCCGGCGATGAGGTCCATGTCGCCGTCTGCATCGAGGTCGGCGGCGGAGAGGGACTTCCACCAGCCGGTGAGCGCTGTGAAGCTGGTCTCGGCGAGCGTGCCTTTGGTGTTCTTGAAGAAGCGGACCGGTCCCCACTCGACCGCGCAGAGGAGGTCCACCCAGGTGTCGCCGTCGGCATCCACGGCCACGGCGGCGGTGATCATGCCGGCTTTGGTAAACGCGGCGGGCGTGATGTCGGTGAATTTGCCGCCGTCATTGCGCAGCAGATGACTGGCGGCGGCGAGCGGATATTTGCCAGGAATGCTGCGTCCGCCGACGAAGAGATCGAGGTCGCCGTCGTTGTCGAAATCGGCGGGGCAGACGCAACTGCCGCTGTCGGTCTCCGCGGGCAGTGCGGCGGCGTCGCGGGTGAAGGTGCCTTTGCCGTCGTTGCGATAGAGCCGGTCCTGGAGCACGGCGGCGCCGGGTTCGCACTCCACGCCGCCGCTCACGATGTAGAGATACTGATCGCCGTCGCCGTCGGCATCGAAGAAGAGCACGCCCATGTCTTCGCTGGCCGCGTCCTTGTCGAACGGCGCGAGAGATTTCGCGCCGAGCTTGATGCGCCCGTCGTCGTCGCGGCCTTCATTGAAATAGATCATGCCGCCCGTGCCGGCGGCGCGACCGAGGAAGAAGTCGTCGTCGCCATCACCGTCCACATCAGCCCACGCCGAGGCCGGGCCTTGGGTGGAAAGGCGGTTCGGCAGCAGCGGCTGGCGGGCGAAGTCATCGAACGCGGCCTCCACATGCGCCGCGGATTCGAGAAAGGGCGATGGCTGGAAGAGTGGCGCGACTTTCGCGGCCGCAGTGGGCGGCGCGGTGTCAGGCTCGGTGATCGTGTAGCGCCGCCCGGCTTTCAGGCCGGCGAAGGACTCCACCGCGCCGGACGGCCAGCGCACCGTGAGGCGGTCAATCTTCTCAGACTTGCCGAGACCGAAATGCAGCAGCGGCTCATCCTGCGAAGCGAAGCCGTGGGCCAGCGACAGTTCGCGCGTCTGCGTGGTGCCGCCGGCTTCCAGGGTGACGCGCGCGCCGAGTCCCCAGCGGTTCGACTTCACGCCGCGGAGGCGAAAGCTCACGCGCTGCGTGCCGGTGCCGGTGTTCTGATAAACGGCGGGCGCTTCATCGAACTGATTCACCACCAGATCGAGGTCGCCGTCGCCGTCGAGATCGCCGCAGCCGGCGCCAAAGCTCACCGCCTCGCGGTCCACGCCCCAGGCCTGGCTGGTGTTCTCAAACGTCAGGCCGCCGGAGTTGCGGAAGGCCATGTCGCGGTCGCGCTTGGGCGGCGCTTGCTCGATTTTCTTCCCGCTGGCGATGGCCGCAGCGACGAGATCGCTGTTCAGAAAATCGCCGGTCATGCCATTGGTGACGAAGAGGTCCTGCCAGCCATCGCAGTCGAGGTCAGCGAACTTCACGGACCACGTCCAGTCCGTGCCGGCCACGCGGAGCAGGTGCGCGCATTCCATGAACGGACCCGCGCCGCTGTTCAGATAGACGGCGTTGCGCATGTACTGCCGCGGCACGGGCAGTTCGAGGAACCAGCCCTTCGATTCCATGTCGCCCATGCCCATCTTGTCCTTGTAGTGATCCGAGCCGGCCATGTCCGAGGCCATGAAATCGAGCAGGCCGTCGTTATTGATATCCGCGGCATCCGTGCCCATGCTGAACCACGGCGTGTGGGGCAGCAGCGCAGGGGCCACGTCTTTTAAGGTGCCGTCGCGCTGGTTGTGCCAGAGACGGTCGGCGCCCCAGAAGTCATTGGACACGTAGAGATCGAGCCAGCCATCGCCGTCGTAGTCCCACCATGTGGCGGAGAGGCCCTGCGCGTAATCACTGACGCCCGCGGCGGTGGTGATGTCGGTGAATTTCACCGCGCCGTCCGCGCCGGGGCCGTCGTTGCGAAAGAGATGATCCACCTG
>JANOZA010000187.1:0-10292 GCA_031429155.1 Verrucomicrobiota bacterium
GGGCGAGAAGAGGCAGGCGGGCGGCGGCCATTTTTTCCCAGAAGGGCCGGTAGCGGGGCAGCCGGGTGTCTATGTTATGGCAGTTGGGCAGGCACTTCATCATCACGGCTCCGGCGTGGAGGCAGCGGTCCAGTTCGTCGAGGGCGTCGGCGCGGGCGGGGTGGATGGAAACGGCGGGGAGCAGTTCCGGGTGCTCGCGGCAGACGGCGAATAGATAGTCGTTGGGAATGTGAAACGAGCCGAACTTCAGTTTGTGGCCGTGCTCGTCATAGACTTCCTCGTGCGCAAGGAGCACGGCGTGGGTGATCGCGCTCTCGCGCAGCCAGCGCACGAGGAGTTCCACGTAGGCGGTGTCGAATTCCGGCGCGCGCCATGATACCGGCAGTCCGATCTGCTTCAGCATCCAGTCGGAGAGCATCCGGTGCATGAGGCCGGGCCGCAGCCAGCAACCGCTGCCGGACTGGCCATTGCCCACGAGGTGAACATGCATGTCCACGGGGCCACGGGCGGATTGAGGAACTGAAATCACACGTGCGGCGGATCAGGGCTGGGAAAGCGGTGGCGTGCCGCCAGGGTATGGCGAGCCCTCGGCGGGACTGATGCGGGGGAGTTCGAGTTCCACTTCGGGCACGGAGTCCTGGGATTTCGTGCCCTGAGCCCGCAACTGGAGTTGCACAAAGTTCTCCAGTTCCGAGAGCAGCGCTTCTTCGGCGCGGCTTTCATCAATGGCTGCTTTCATCGCTTCGCCGTCACTCATGCGCGATTTGTTCTCCTTCCAGCCACGGGCTCCCTGGAGGATGCCTTGATCGAAATCACGCTCCAGTTTCTTGGCGCCGGAAGGCCAGTTGCTGTTGATGAGGCCCTGCGCGGAACCTCCGTCGTAGGTGCCCATCATCCGGACACGGCCCACGGCGGGTCCGTCCGCAGAGACGTAATAGAGTTGCACCGGGCCCTGTCGCTGATCGAGCCTGTAGTTGACGACGGCGAGCTTTTCGCCCTTCGAGTCGTAATAAACCCACATGCCATCCATGCGTCCGGCATTCACGCGACCGTCCACTCGGGTTCGCTTTTGTTTGTCGCGAATGACGAAGCGGGTGGACTCACCGGAAGCCACGGGCACCGGCAGGGGATCGGTGATCGTGGGGGATCCGGGCATATCACCAGTCACCGGGTCCGGCGGACCGGCACAGGAAGCGAGGCAGATAGCTACGGCTGAGAGGAGGATGGAGGTCGGTAAGCGCATGGCCGGCAATCTTAGCTTTCCCGCCACACATTTCCACACCTGAAATCGCACACCGCAAAAAGCATGAGGGACGCCCGGCCTGACACCCGGCGTCCCTCAATAACTGACCGCAACCAACAAGAGATTGGGCGATGTGGTGCTCAGAATTTTTTGGAGACCGACATCATGACATAGTAGTCCGCGAAGGATGCCTCTCCATGACGCGGGATGCCGGTGGCGGCCTGCATCTGCTTCTCAGGCACGCTCTGGAACCGCTCATTATAGAAGGTCACCGGTACAGACAGGGATGCAGACCAGTCTTTCCACATCCAGGTAACGCTCGGCTCCACGGCGATGTTCATGCCAGGACGGCGGAATCCGTCGCTGCCCCCGAACAGGTCGTAAACCGGCTGTCCCTCCGTGCGCAGACCGAGGCTCACGCTAACCCCCTTATCCGGCAGCAGGGAATATTCGAGGCCAGTCCGCGCCATCCAGGTATCGCCGATGGACATAATTGCCTCATACGGATTTCTAATTCCAGTCTCCACGCCGTTCTTCTGCTCCGGTGTGATGAGATAAGACCCCTGGAAATAGCCCGTCAGCCGGTCGGAAAACTGGTAGTAGGCATAGAGATCAATAGGGATACCCCAGCCGCCGTCGCCAGGTTGGATGGACTGGTCCACAATGGTTTTTTGCGAAGCCTGCTTTGTTCCACCGGTGGCCGGATCGTAAATGCTGCGGTAGTCCATGACATCTTTGTCGCCTGTGGGGGCATCAACACCGATGCTGACACGGATATTGCCACGACGCCCCTGTGGGGAGCCAGTGGCGATCGGAGTTTTGCCTTTGCCGGTCGGTGCTGCCCGGGTGGCCTCACCCAGATGCCCGGCAGGATCCCACAGCCACCAATTGGTGCTCAACCGGAGATCCCCCCAGCCTCTGGCTTGAACGTGAGAACGCCCCACGATTACTCGCCCCGGCCCGCGGATGGGACTGGACCGGTCGTTGTCCACATACGGGGCATCAAAAGTGAAACTCAGCCGCTGATTGACGTTGTAGGTCAGGCCGAAGTTGAAAGTGTGCAGATCATTGATGAACTGACCTCCTTCCTGCTCCTGCTCCGTTTGCTCCTCGGTGCCGACGAAAGGCCGGTCAGAATACAGCCACCGATAGCCAATGGATGATTGCCAGCCCGCAGTCGGATGCTCCTCAATGTGGAGTGCGGCATTCATGGCCGTAACGTGCCCGACCGGGCAACGACCAGCAACGCAGCCCTGACCGGAGGCTTGCCGTGGAAATAGCGTGATGGCAGCAATGGGAGCGAGCCAAAGCAACGAGACAGGAATGTGCTGGGGGAGCGGACGCATCAACATTAGCCAATAGCCGCGCCACTCCGGGACACGCCAGTCTGCCGGGATGAAAGGACGCCTATACTTGATGAAACCACCCGGTCGTCATGCGAAACATGCATGAACTATCGCGAGTAAAGGCTTCTCCGCGCGCCCGAAGACTCCAAATCCCATTGGTGGCGAGCATGATTGATGAAATTATCAGGGATGAACTATAGTTTCAATAAAATTGTTGCGGAGCGGGGTTTCTTGGTTCACATTGACCGTAATTACCAGACACAACGCCATTCCATGTCCACCACCGCCCTTGCCGAACGAGTCGCCCGCGAACACGAAGCCCACACCGAGCGCGATGTGCTCGCCGAAAGCATCCGCCTGAAGAGCAAATTCCCGCATCTTGCGAGTTATCCGTCCAAGCAACGACTCTACGACACCATAGACCGGCACACGGCTGACCTACACGGAAAGACGATTCTCGATTACGGCTGCGGGCGTGGCGAAATGAGCATGAAATACCTCGCCAACGGTGCGGAGAAAGTGGCAGCCATAGACATTTCCGAGGTCTATGTGGACGATCTCCGCCATCGCGCCGCCGCCGCCGGTTATGACGGAGCCCGATGTGATTTTCGGGCGATGGATGCCCACAAGCTGGACTTCCCCGACGCCTCGTTCGACCTCGTGGTCGGCTACGGTATCCTCCACCATCTCGATCCGTCCGTCGCCTTTGCTGAGATCCACCGGGTGCTCAAACCCAACGGGCGCGTTCTCCTGCAGGAACCGTTGGCGGACAACCCTTTACTGAAGATATTCCGCAAAGCCACACCCGATGCCAGGACTGAGGACGAAGCCCCCTTCACGGGCAAACAGGTCCGCGCTCTTGAGAACCAACTCGGCTGGCGGACCGAGTCCGTCTATTGCGGGGTGCTGGAAATGCCCGCATCGCTGCTGACCTCGAAGCTCATGCGCTCACGGCCGGAAAACTTCATCCTGCGCTGGGCGGACAAAGTCGAATCCTGGCTGCACCGCCGCCGCTGGCTGCTCGCCTGGAATCAGTACATCGTCTTCAATCTGGTGAAGGCGCAGTAATTGCCCCAAGCCCTGGATTGACCGCCTGATCCCCGTATCCATGCGGGACTTGAATTGCAGCGCGACTTCCAGGACATTGGGGAGATGACGAACGAATCCATACCCCTGTTGAGCGGACTGCTCGGCTTGCCAAAGGCGGTGCCGGGAATGGTGTCGCGATTCGAATCTGAAGCGGTGCTCGACAGCGGTCAGACTTGGAGGGTGGTGTGGGACAGCAGGACGAAGTTGGCGAGCGTATTCGACGAGAATGGACAGATGCAGGGCTGGAGCGAGCAATCGGGGAAGCGCCGGCGCCAAGTCGTAATGCCTGGAGATGTCCGGCCGCCTGTATGCTTTGAGGACACCTTCTTTTCACGACGGGTTTGGCTGGATGGAGTCGCCTACAAAGCCGTGATGATGCTGGCGGGCCGGAAACGGGTCTTCGGAACTGACCGGCTGCGGCTGGAACATCGTGATTTCACCAGCGAAGTGCGGTTTCGCTGCGCGCCGGAATTGCTCATCCCGGCACTGATCGTGGCCTTCGAAATCTACTGCGCCGGAAATTGCCACGAACAGAAACGCCGCGGCTGGCACTTCACGGCGTGCTGACACGCAGGCGAACAAAAAGTCGCGGGGCGGTGGAGACGGGCACGCTAAAGGAATGCGCCGCGGACGAGCCGGTGTCGGACAGTGGATTCCAAACCGTGGAGGTCAGGCTGGTGCTCCATTCCGCGCCATAGGTGACGCCACTGACGCCGGCTGGGGTCAGGAACGCGATGACGAAATTGGAGCCGATGATTTGCGCCTGAGGAAGCCCGACGGCCGTGCCGCGCGTGGGAATGAGGCCGAAACCAAACTCGGCGAGATTCGGAATGCCGTCCTGATCGGGATCAGAGGCATCAGCGGCAACGCCTGAGTTGACGGTGGTGCCGAAGTGAAGCTGTCGCCAAACCTGAAGAGCGGTGAGTCCGGAGCCGCTCGCGACGAAACTGAGCACTGCGCCACGTTGTGGCAGAGGATGCTCGGCATTGAGTCCACGAACCCGGAAGTAGTAGGTCGTATTGGCGATCAAACCGGAAAGGTTGGCGGCGACGGTGCGGGGCGTGGTGCCTGCGGCGACCGTGCCGGCGTTGACGACAGTGGGGTTTGCGAGGGATGGATTCGTTCCATACTCAAATGACGCAGTCGTTGCGAGGCCGTTGGGATTCAGCGTGCCGTTGAGTGTGGCGGTTGTATTGCTGACGCCGGTGGCAGCGACAGTCACCGGGGTGGGGCCAAAACGAAGGCGGTAAATGGTGCCGCCGCCGCCGGGGCCGCCGCTGGTAGTCGTGCCGTAGAAATGACCGTCAGAATGAGCAACGAGTGTCCCGTAGCCGGGTCGGCTGCCCGTATTTGCCTGAGAACCAGCTCCGGTGAACTGCGCGATGGTGGTGAGCGCGCCACTTGAGGGATTGAGCTTGAAGACCGTACCGGCACCGCTGGCACCACCTGCTGTGGTGGTGCCGTAAAGATCGCCGGCGGGGTCCCTGAGGAGCCCCGCAGCGGGGCTGTCGCCCTTGTTGATGCTGCCGTTGCCGGTGAACTCAACTACGGTAGTCAGCGTTTCGGTCGTGAGGCTGATCTTAAAAATGGTGCCCGAGGTATTGACGCCGCCGCCGCTGGTGGTGCCCCATAGGGTGCCGGCTCCGTCGTTGAGGAGAATGGCGGAGGGTGCCGCGCCCTTGTTGGCTCCGGTCTGCCCGGTGAATTCCACAACCGTGGTCAGTGTGCCGCTTACCGGATTGTATTTGAATACGGTGCCGAAGTCTCCGGTTCCGCCGCGCTCGGTGGTGCCCCAGCAATTGCCGGCTGCATCCCTCACGAGACCGCCCGCCGGCCCCGCGCCTTTGCGTGCGCCGTCATTGCCGGTGAAATCGAGCATAGGAGTCATCTCGCCGAAAGCAGTGCCCAGTTTGAAAATAGTGCCGGCATCGTCCGGACCACCGCCGCGCGTAGAAACGCCCCACAGAAACCCCGGGCCGCCACTGATCAGGGAGGTGCGGGGATTGCGCCCGCGATTGAACCCTCCGTCGCCAGTGAAGTCGGCGAGGTTGGTCAGGACTCCGGTGACGGCGTTGACTTTGAATAAGGTACCCAGGTCAGGAGCACCTCCCAAAAAAGTGCTGCCCCAGAAGTGTCCTGAGCCGTCGAAGTAAAGCTGGCCGGACGGTGAATCACCAGGGGCGAGGCCGCCCTTCCCAGTGAATTCCGTCACCGTGGTCACCACGCTGCCGGCGGGATTAAATTTGTACAGCGTCCCGAAGCCTCCGGAACCGCCTCGCTCGGCAGTTCCCCAGAGAAGCCCCGCTCCATCGGAGGTCAGACCTGCTGCAGGAAAGAGTCCATTGATGGACTGACCATCGCCGTCAAACTGCACAATGTTTGTGCGGGTGCCCGTGGAGGCTTCGATGCGGAATACGGTACCCTGGTTGCTGGATCCTCCGTAATACGTCGTGCCCCAGAAGAAACCCTGGCCATCCAGGTAAAGCGGCGCGGACGGTGCGACGCCTTCGTGGCTGCCGGAATTGATGCCGAAATTCTCCACGGTAATGACGCTGCCGCTCGCGGCATTCACCTTGAAGACGGTGCCGGCATCCATCACGCCTCCGTATTGCGTGGTGCCCCAGAAAAACCCCGCGCCGTCATTGACGAGTCCAGCGGAGGGGTAAGCCCCCGAAATGCCACCGCCTTCAAAGGAACATTCCGCGACGGTTTCGAGCGTGCCGGTGGCCGTTTCGATCTTGAAGATAGTGCCCTGGTCGGCCGCGCCTCCGCGCTGAGTGGTTCCCCAGAAGAAACCTCCAGCGGCGGGACTGAGGCCGGAGGACGGGTAGGCTCCCTTGTTCGCAGCCTTATTGCCGGTGAACTGGATCACCGTCGTGAGGACGGGAGGTACACTGGCAGTGTTGATTTTGAAGACAGTGCCAGTGTCGAAACTGCCTCCTGCGCCCGTCGTGCCCCAAAGGAAGGATCCCTCGCGCACCAGCGTGGCTTCGGGAATCGCTCCCTTGTTCGACGCACCGTTACTGCTGAACTCGATCACGCTGGTGAACACTCCGGTGGTCTGATTGATCCTAAAGACGGTTCCGAGATCAAGGTTTCCTCCCCGCTCGGTGGTCCCCCAGAGAAACCCGGCGCCGTCGCTGGTCAGCCCGGCAGTCGGCTTGGCACCTTTGCGAATCCCGGCATTTCCGGTGAATTCCACCATCGTCGTGAGCACGCCGCTCGCCGCATTCACTTTGAAAACGGTGCCGAAATCCCCCGCCCCGCCTTCTGAAGCAGTGCCCCAGAGTGATCCCGCGCCGTCGTTCAGCAGCTCACCGTAAGGCAGCGCCCCCTTGTTGGAGGTGCTGTTGTCGCCGAATGACAGCACCAGGCGCCACGCGGAACCGTCTGGATTGACCTTGTAAATCGTACCGGCATTCGAAGCGCCCCCTTCCACGGTCACTCCCCACAGCCAGCCATCAGGGCCGGGAGTCAGCGAACCGGATCCCGGCCCCCGCGGCGGCAGGGTAAAACTCGCCGCCAATTCGTGGCCGGGCAGAGCCAGTGCTGGCGCGTGGGACAGGATTACGGCTCCTAGAAGGAGGATCGCGGTCTTGTTGGGTCGGGATAAAAGTATGGTATTTCTACTCATCATACTCATAATATAGTTGCCCTGACCCGAATGGTCAATGCCCGGCTTGGATTTCTCTCCCAGAGACAGAAAGGCAACTCCGACAGAATGGGAGAGCTACTTTGAGACCCGGCCCGGCCGAAAGGCGAAAACGAGGAAGGCCAACCCGACGACGATCATGAAAACCGAGTAGAACTGGCCTTCGGTGAGCCCCATGATGTAGGCGGCGGGTTCCCTGAAATTCTCGCCCGCGATGCGAAAAACAGCGTAAAAGAGGAAGAAGAGCGCTGTGAGCAGGCCATGCGGAGCCCGCGGCCATTTTTCGCGGACAAAGAAGAGCAGGGCGAAAAGCAGCACGCCTTCCAGTGCGGCGGCGTAGAGCTGGGACGGATGGCGTGGAGTGAGGAGTTCGCCAAGTTGGCTGGCGAACGCATCGTCGGTCCGTGCGAGATGCAGGATGGTATCATGCCGCGAGGCACCCTCGGGAACCCGCCCGCTGAGCAATCCCTGGAGCGCATCGAATCGGCGATCGTCCGGATACCACATTGTCGCCTCCTCGGGAAATTTCATCGCCCAGGCGACCTCCGTGGGGCGGCCATACAACTCACCATTGATGAAGTTGGCGACTCTTCCGAAGAAAAGCCCCAGCGGTGCGGCGACGACAAGATTGTCGCCGAGTCCCGTCCAGGACTGTTTCCGGGTTCTCGCCCAGTAGAGCGTGAATAAAAACAAACCCAGGATGCCGCCATGGCTCGCCATTCCGCCTCCGGACACGTGGAAAAATATGAGAGGATCTGAAAGGAATCGTTCCCGGTCGTAGAGCAGCATGTAGCCAAGGCGTCCGCCAAGCAGCACCCCGAAAAGGGCCGCGTAGGTCAGGAAATCCGCCACCTGAGACTCCTTCAGCTCCCCAATCCCGCGCCGCGCCCACCACCGGAGTAAGTAATAGCCTGCCATGAATCCCGCCACGTAGGCGAGACCATACCAGCGGAGCTGGATGGCGTCGGTCAGTTTCAGAATCACCGGGTCCAACCGGTGCATGTAGTAGGCGAACAGCATGGCGCGGCCCCCTTTCCACGCCGGTCCACGGACGGCAACCGTCAAACCCCGAATCGCTTACATCTCAACTCCTGAGCTCAGGGCTGCACCAGCGTCACCCTCAATCGCACAAAACGGCGGGCTCCGGGAATGAGAGCGGAATCCTGGACAGTGACGTAGCCCAGGCTGTTGGCCACCCCGGAACTGCTCCACACGGGATCCCATGAGGCCGGTTCCAGATTGCTGGAAAACTCGACGGTGTAGGTCAGGTCGGATGCAGCCTGGCGCAGAAAAGTAAAGGTGAGCCGTCCATCCGGAGTCAGCCCCGGCAGGAGTTCGGGCACCGAGGAGCCCAGGGTCGGACTGGAACCCAGCGCGTATTCCATCAGGTTGTTGCTGTCGTCGGCGTCGGGATCGGCATCACTGGCGCGGTCGCCATCGGGAGTGATGCTGCCCCAGTGGCCGAACCGCCATTTCTCCATGGGCGTGACCGGCGGCGGGTCGGCGGGCATTTGAAACTGAAACGGGGCGGTGTAGGATGCGCCGACCAGATTATGAGCAGCTAACATCACGGAGTAGCGGCCCTCCGGGATGAGACCATTGATCGTATAGCCGGTGGTATTGGGCGGCAGATTGGTTGCGAGCCAGGAGTAGGGGCCACCATCCGGAGCGAGGCGCACCCGATAGCATTCCTCCGTCAATGATTGATCCCTCCAGAAAAGCTGGGCACTGGTGGCCGTGAGCGGCAGCAAACCGAGGCCGCTGGGGGCAGCAGGAGCGGAGAGGCTGCGTTTTAGAATGGTAAAGTAATCATCAATGGCGGCAGCGCCGTGGGGAGGCGTGGCCTCGCGCAGAAAGCGCACGTCCATGCGGTCGCCGGTCACATCAATGATGAGAGAGCCAAGGACATCGAGAGAACGAAAATGCGCCGGGTGATTCAGTTCGCCATCGCCGAGCTGGCCCGAGCTGCCGGCGACGACATACACCGTGCCGGTTTGCGGGAGGGGACCGGCGGCGGACTTCACATAAACGCCGCTGCCGTCCGCACGGCCGTCGCCGCCATTGACCTTATGAATGCCGGAAAAGGTATCAGAGGTGCCGTAGTGACCGTCGAGCAGAAAGGAGCGCTCATACACATGACTGTGCCCGCAGAGCACGAGGTCCACGCTGTGCTCCTCCAGGATGGGAAGAATGTTCTCGCGCATCTCGATCAGCTCTTCCTCCCAGTCGGAATCATGCGTGCCCTTGGTGTAGGGCGGATGGTGGAAACAGACGACAGTCCAGGGCAGCAGATTCGCCTCAAGATCAGCCGTGAGCCACTGCGCCATCGGTCCGTCGGCAGCCCGGCTCGACGTCTGGGAATCGAGCGCGATGAAGTGAATATTGCCGTAGTTCCACGAGTAGTAGCGTTCCGTTCCGGAGGCCACGCCGCCGCATTCGCCGGCAGCGGGAAAGTCGAAGATGTTGTCCCACGCAAACTTGCCTCCGACCTCGTCGCCATAGGTCTCGTGATTCCCGATGCACGACCACAGCGGCACCTGCTCCAGCCAGGGATGATACATATCGAACACCGCGCCCTGATACTCGTCGTCGTTGCCCACGCCGTAGGCATTATCGCCCAGCATTAGCCACATGCCGGCGGCGCGGGACTGGTGATGACTGACAAAGGCATCGCGCACCGCTCTCTGCGCGGCGGAATTCGTCCCGGCATCGCCAAGCACCCAAACGCGGTGCGGCCCCGCGGAACCGGCTGCGGGAGGAGTGGTGAAAAAATATCCAGGGCCACCGGCGAGAGTCAGACCTGCCGCTTCCACTCTGTAAAAATACCTCGTGCCGGGAGCGAGTCCGGTGAGCCTGACCGCGTGATCCGTGCGCACACCCGCGGGCTCATCCACGAAGGCCGTGAGCGCATTTGCCACCGTCCCATAACGCACGCGCCCTCCCGTCGGCAGGCTGGTCCGCC
>JANOZA010000188.1:0-5340 GCA_031429155.1 Verrucomicrobiota bacterium
TTTTCCAACTCCACCCGCGGGGCAACGGGTGTACTTGGCGGGGGGTGGGCCACCCGGTGGGGTTTGTGTTGGGGGAGGCTGCCCCGCCCCACGGTTGTGAGCGAATAATGCAGCGATTCCCTACGGCACCTGGAGGAACCGGAGGCGGTAGAAGCGCCGCGCCCCGGGGAGGCCGGTTTCGGTGACGAGAATGGGGATGCGGGTGCCGGTGGCGTTGGGGGTGCCGGTGAAGACGTCGGCGGTGCCGGTCCAGGGGCCGCCGCCGGTGCGGCGGGCGATTTCCTGCCAGCCGGTGGAGCCGAGGCTGCTGCTGGCTTCGACGGCGATGGTGATGTCGGCGGTGGCGGTGGCCGGGAGGTCGAAGACGATGGAATTCCCTGCGGCGCTGCCGGCCATGCGGAGGAGGGATTCGCGGTCGCCGGGGGTGAGCGGGGTCAGCGGATCGAAGTCGAGGGCGTATTTGAAGAGGTTGTTGAACTCATCGCCGGACGGGCTGGCGTTCGGGCCGGTCACGACGCCTGCCAGGATTTGCGCGGGAGTGAAATGAGTTTGCAGCCAGCCGGAGTATGTTGAAAGCGGCGGCGGGGTGACGTCGGTGATGATGAGGGTGGCGGCGTCCGTGCCGGTGTAGGCGGGGGCATTGATGAATGCCTGGACGAGATAGATGCCGGGGTCGCGCGGCGGAATGGTGTCACCGTCATAGAGGAAAGTGACGGGCAGCGCGGGCGGGACGGTGGTGGCGGTGAAGGTCTGGTCGGCACCGGTGTAGTTGCGGTCGAGGCTGCCAACGATGGTGACGGTGGCGGGAACTTTCACGACTTCAAAAGTGCGCGTGACGGGCGGGGCCGCGCGGAAGGCGTAGTTTCCGTTCTGCTCGGCGATGATGGTGCATTCGCCGGCGGAGTGCATCGTCACGGTGTTTCCCTCCACGGTGCAGACGTTGGGTTGCAGCGAGAGGAGGCGCACGGTGCGTCCGCTGCTGGCGGTGGGGCTGAGGGTGAACGTGCCTTCGGCGAGGCTGTGATTCGGAATGGCGGCGAAGGTGATGGATTGGTCCGCAGGCTCCACGGGGTCCGGCTCATCCACGACGACGGTGACGTTGATCCCGACGACGAAGTTCTTCAAAACGCTCGGCTCGACGCCGAGGTGGTCGGTGACCCGGAAGGTGAGGCGCACCTGGCCTTCGTGGGTGCGGCCCGGGAGCGCATCGGGGCTGATGGTGAGGGAGCCGATGCCGCTGACGCCAGCGACGAAGGCGGTTTGCCATGTGCTGCCGGCGGTGACTTTGCCGGCGGTGTTGCCTCTGACCTGGCCGATGATGTCCTTGTAGCCGGTGGTGCTGATGTTGCTGAGGTCGCCGGTGAGTTTGCTGCTGAGGAAGGTGATGCTGTCACCGGCATTGGAGGCCCATGCCATGTTGAAGCCCCAGCCGATGGTCTGCCCGGGTTTGCCGTGGAGGACGTTGGTGGCGGGATCGAGGGTGACGGTGAGGGTGTTCACGCGGGCCGTGGGGGCATTGGCGGGTCCGAAGTTCCGCAGGCCGGAGAGCGTGCGTGAGGTGGTCTCGGCGCGGAGGGTGGCGCTGAGGCAGAGCGCGGCAAGGAGGGCGGCGCGGATGGGTTTTGAGAAGTTGGCGATCATAGTGTTGCTCAGGTTGAAGTTGGTTCCGGGGGTCAGTCTCCGATTTTCATGTTGGTCCAGCACTCAGCGGTGGTGCTGCCGCCGTCGTAGGTGATGGTGAGCTTGAGGCGGACGCCGGTAGAGAGATAGTCGGCGCCGGACCAGAAGTAGGCGGGCCAATGGAATTTCACGGGCCACGATTCCGTGGCCCCTTTGGTCATGTAGCCATAGTCGTACGGAGCGAAGAGCGCGACCATGGTTGGGCTGTTATCCTCCAGCCGGTCCCGCTCGGACTGGGGAATCTGGAAGGCCGCATTTCTGGCATCCTCTTCTGAGGAGTTGGGGATCGGATAATACCAGTCGTAGCCGCCATTGCGCAGCTCTTTGCAGTAGCCGGAGACCTCCACGCCGGTGATTTTGACATTCTCGGCGGTCCGGCCGCCGACGTTTTCGAGTTCGATGTGGCAACCGGCGAAGTAGAAGACTCCGAAGGCCGGGGAGGAGTTGATGAGGTTGTTCTCCGTGACCGTGGCATCGAACTCGGGCCGGTCTATGATGAAGCTGGGGATAGCTTGAGCAAAGCGGGTCGTCGGGGTCGCGGGGACGAGTTCGATGCGGTCGTACTTGAGGGCATGGACGGCGGAGTTGCCGGCCAGGGGGGACTTCGCGCCAGTGAGGTTCCAGTGGTCAAAGCGGTAGCCGGGCGCGGGCGTGGCGATGGCCGTGAAGCTCGCGCCGTAAGGCAGACCGATGCTCTGCACCGGCGTGTCCTCAAACTGACGGTCGGTGCGGACGCATTTGGCGGAGCCGCCCTGGGGCCGGTCGGCGACGGCTTCGGCGATATAGCCAGGACTGAAGTTGGCGACCGGCGCGGCGGCACCGCCCACGACCTGGATCGCCAGCTCGGGGATGCGGGAGCCCTCTATGAATTTAACGGGATACGTGGTGTTGTTGTAGGTCCAGCCGACGAGGCAGTGGCCCTCGTTGGCGATGGCAGCGAAGCGCGCGAGGTCGCCGACGGTCTTCCAGTCTGCTCCGCCGTGGATGATGCCTCCAGCCGGCGGATTGGCAGTCGCGATGAGCTTCATCTCGCGCCCGGCGATGGCCTTGTATGTGCCTCTACCGGGATGCCAGGGGCCGCCGATCTGGATGGAGCGCGGGTTGTCCCGGTTGCCGTCCTCCCATTGCTTGAAGCGGTAGCGTTCAATGGCGGAGGGGGCCTTGCCGACAAACTCAAGGCTCACTGTTCCCGCGGGCCGCCAGACGGGGAAATGCTCGAGCGTCCCGGGAGCGCCCGGCTCCAGCAACTCGTAGCCGTCGAGTTTGAATGTGCCCACAGCGGCCTGCGTTCCATCCCAACTGGTCGCGGAGATGGAGCCGACGATGTCCATAAACATGGAGATGCGGCCCGTGTAGGGTGCCTGGTTCGCAGTGATGATGACCTCGTACCTCCCGGCACGCCGCGGGACATCGAAGCCTCCGTTGTAGGTGACGGAATAGCGGATGGCCGGAATGGCCGTGATGGAGAGTGCTTTGGGACTGCCGTCATATTCAAAGGCCGTGGAGCCGGTGATGTCGAACCGCACCGCAGAGTCCGTGATCCTCAGCGTGCCCGTGGCGGCCGGGGCCTCGTAGTTGTTGCGGTCAAGGCCGTTGAGCAGCGTGCCTTGCACCGCGTATTCTCCGACGCCGGACGGCACCGTGGGGGAGCCATTGTAGGTGATGGCGACGGGAAGACCGGAGGGCTGCGTGGTGGCGAAGGCGGGGTAGGAGGTGTAGCCCGGCACGAAAATCTGATCAAGGTCTTCCAGACGGATCACGGCCGGGGCCGGGTTGATCTGCAAGAACACCATCACCGTTCCCTGGTAGTCCGGGTTCGCAGGATCCACAGTGGCCGTGACATGCATCGTAGTCCCGCGCATGGCATTGACCGGCGGGTTGGGGCTGCCGTTGTAGCTGATGACGAGCGGGATGTTTGCGATTTCAGAGAAGTCCGTCGTAAAGGCGACCCGCTTGGGCGATTTGTCGTAGGTGAAAGTGAGCGGGCTGGTGGCGCGCACGATGACGGTGCGTTTGCTGACGATGGTGAGGCGCGGGCTGGAGGTGGCAGGGAAGTAGTCGGGATCGCCTTCGTATTCCGCGGTCATGGAATAAGCGGTGCCCCTTGCCGCCAGCGTGGGAGGCCAGGTGCAACTGCCGTTGGCGCTGAGGCGCGCCGTGCCGAGTGTGACGCCGTCCTGCTTGAAGGTGATCTGGCCGGGCGGCGCAAAGCCGCTGATGCCGGTGGGCATGGTGACAGTGTAGGTGACGGGGCCGGGATAGGCGTTGGCCGCTCCGGTCAAAGTGATCACCGGATTCTGCCGGACGCGGATGAGGAGCTGCGCGGTGGCGGTGCCGGAGTAGCTGGCATCGGTCACGGTGGCATTCACCGTCCACATGCCGCCGCCGGGTGGAGGTGCGGAGGGCGGGGTGGCGGTCGGCGCGCCGGCCCCGGCCTGGTAAGTCACGGCGACATTGATGCCCGGCGGATCGGTGACGACGGTGACAGGGCGGGGCGTGCCGTTGGCGACCACGGAGAGTTCGCCGAGCGTGATGGAAACGCCGCGCCCGGTGATGGTGAAGTCGGTGGTGGCCGGAGTCAGCGCATAGTTGGCATGAGTGAGGAAGGCGCGGTAATTGCCCACGGCGGACGGCGGCGTGGCGGTGGGAGTGCCGGTCGGCGTGCCGTTCAGGAGCGACTGGTAAGCAACCGTGGCGGACAAGGTGGGGGTGGGCGACAACTCGACCGGATGCGGCAGGCCATCGTAGCCGACGGCGGCAGGAGAAATGACGCCCGCCTGCGCCGGGGCTTTGGCGATGACGAGCGTGCCGCTGGCCGTGCCCTGGAGCGACGGATCGTTGATGGTGCCCACTACGGCATACGTGCCCGCATTCACCGGCACGACCGGGCTGCCGTCGTAAGTGAAGTCCACCGCCACCGTCGTGTGTGTGGCTGGGGGAGTGATGTTCGCAGTCGCAGCGCGAGCAGTGCCGTCATAGACCGGCGACAGACTGCCCAGCGTGAGCGGCCAGGCGAGTTTGTTCACTGTCTGCGTGATGGTGGCGTTGGAGGAAGCGAACTCGATGACGGCGAAGGTGGGATTGTACACCGCCCGGATCGTCCGTGCGCCTCCGCGCAGCTTGTCCGCCGGCGGTGTGAAGGTCGCGTAGCCATTCACATCCACGGCTTTGGATTCGAACTGCACATTATCAATGAGCAGCGCCATCTGACCGTTGAGTCCGGGAGTGGCCGAGGTCGCCCGCGCGGTGAACGTGGGCTGGCTTTGGAAGACGCTGGGGTTCTGCGAACTGGTGAGCGTGGTCGTGGTCACGGCGGCGTTGCTGATGTTCAGCGTGTCCGTGGCGGAGCCGTTCCAGTTCGGGTCCGTCACGGTGACCACGACGGCATAACTCCCCAGCGCGCTCGGCGCGGTGCTGCTGCCATTATAGGTAATGGTGCGGCTCAGGCCCGCGGGCACGGTAGTCACGGACACCGGCTTGGGCGTGCCGTCGAAGATGCGGTTCGTGCCCGAGATCGTGACGGTCGCGTTGCCTTTGTTGATGACGAAGGCTCCATTCGCGCTGCCGCCCCAGAAGGGATCACTGATGGTGCCGGTCACGCCGTAAGTGCCCACATTCGTCGGCGGCGTGGCAGCAGGGAGGCCGGTGCCGGTAAAGGTG
>JANOZA010000189.1:0-2461 GCA_031429155.1 Verrucomicrobiota bacterium
TTGGCGGACGTCGAGGCGTTTGCCGTCGCCGAGTTCTGCGGACGCTTGGGCTGGTTCTCCGTTTTCTGCCCGATATTCGAGGCGGCGTGCGCAGATGAGCTGGACGGGTGAAACGAATTCCACGGGTGTCAGTCCACGGGCACGCAGCCCTTGCCCGGCCCAGAGGGCGGAGATGTCGTCAGGGTTGCAGAGAACCAGCCGCAAGGTAGTCAGAATTGGGCGGTGTTATGAGATGTCGCGGACATCTTTGGCGGCCTTGGCTTCGTCGGCCTGGGCGCTCATTTGTCCGGACAGGGCCTGGAGATCTTCTTCTCCATTGAGCGCGGAGGCTCCGAGCTCCGGGCGGAGGTCGCCGGCGATGAAGTGGCTGAGTGCGGAGAGGCCTTGTTCGAGCTGGGCGAGGCGATCTTCGAGGCCGCCCTCGGCGGAGCCGGTGGGGACT
This sequence comes from Verrucomicrobiota bacterium, assembly GCA_031429155.1. Lineage (GTDB taxonomy): Bacteria > Verrucomicrobiota > Verrucomicrobiia > Verrucomicrobiales > V1-33 > V1-33. Next base: position 443 of record JANOZA010000189.1, read on the forward strand.
TCGAAGCCTTTCTCGAACGCTTTCTCAAAACGCTTTTCGAAGTTCTCCTTTTCGCGCTTCTCCTTGAACTCTTTCTGCTCGAGCTTTCCTTCTTTGAGTTCTTTGCGTTCGGTCTTCTCGATTTTGACTTCCTTGAGTTCTTTCTGCTCTATCTTTTCGTTCTTCTCGATCTTGATTTCCTTAATCTCTTTTCGTTCGGCCTTCTCGTTCTTTTCCGTTTTGAATTCCTTGAATTCTTTGCGTTCGATTTTCTCGAGCTTTTCTTTGATGGCTTCTTTGAAGATCTTGGGAATGAGTTGATTGATCGCTTGGCGGAGGTCGGGACGATTGCCGATGCGCTGCGTGACGGGTCTGCCGGGTGCAGCGGTCTGCGGAGAGCCGGTCGTGCGCAGGATGTTGAGCGCGGCGGCGGGTGTGAGAAGGGTGCGGTTTGCTCCGCGGAGTGCGCCTTGCATGCAGGCGACGGCGCCGACGACGATGGGCGATGCACTGGAGGTTCCGTTGAAGGTATCGGTGTACCAAAGGTCTTCGTTTGCGCCGCCCTGGAGGCCGCCGTAGGCGCAAGTGGTGACTTCGCGGCCCCAGCCTTGCACGTCCACACGAGCGCCGTGGTTGGAGAAGTCGAGCCGCGAACGGTCCGGCCCGTGGTTTTGTCCGTGGGTGCCGGGAGGCGGTGCGCCCGCGCCGACGATGATTGCGCCGGAGGACGGATTGGCGACGTTGAACGGATTGGTCCATGTGGCAGGGAAGCCGACGGGCCGTGTATTGAAGACGGCTGCGTCGAGATTCCGCGCTCCATTTCCTGCGGCCTCAATGACGATGACGCCACGGGAGACGGCATAGACGATGGCGGCAAAATCATCCGGCCACCACTCGATGGCGATGAATCCATCCTGGTCCACGCCACTGGCATCGGGGCCGTCGCGGTGGAGCTCGATAAGGATGATGTCGCCGGGGCTGAGCGCATCAGCGGCTTGACGAATCGCCGTGGCAGAACTCATGCCCGTGCCGAACTGGGAGATGGCGCGGACGTTGGCAAGCGGTGAAATGCCTGTGACACCAAAGGCATTTTCGTCGCCGCCGATGACGCCGACGACGGCGGTGCCGTGGTTGCGCCAGATGAGGTCTGCGGACTGTGTGCCGCCGATGACGCCGCCTTGGTTTTGCAGTAAATCTTCATGCGTAAAGCGCCATGCGCCTTCAATGTCGATGACGCGGACGCCCTGGCCTTTTCCGCCGGCGCGGGTCCAGGCGTAGCGGGCGTCGATTCCTCCGGGAGCGACTTCGAGATAGAGCTGGTTGGCGACGAAGCTCGCGGTGGGTGCTTGCTCACCGTCTGGCGGGGCGGCGGACGGCTCGTCCATGGGATCGACGAAGATGGGCGGCGAGGCCTGCGGTTTGACGTAAGCAGCCTGAATGGCGGGATCGTTGAGGAGATCGGCGGCGAGCTTCTTCATTTTGGAAGGTTCGACCTGCACCGAGTAGTAGCTGCTGAATTCCGGCAGTGAAGCGGCATCAGCGGCCGCGGTGGCTGCACGGGATGCGGCGACGCGTGATTCGCTCCCGAATATGGGAACCATGACAGCGCCTGCTTGTTTGAGCAGGGCGTTGAGAGACTTGGTGCTGACGCCGCTGAGCGAGGCGACTTCCGCGCGACCCGCCCGCAGGCCCGCACGGGGAGCTGCGAGGCAGATGAGTTCCGGTGTGGATGGAAAGGCCGGGGCGTTGCCCGAGCCGGGTTTTTGTTTATTAGCCATATTGCTTGTGTGTTGGTTGTGTTTGTTGAAGGGGATTTCGTTCTTTCCAAAGCGTCCCCCGGCGCTCGGGAAAATCGCTAGGGTGGTCCGGGAAGGCCCTCTGCCGGCTTGGCATAGGCAGCCTCGACTCCGGGTGTTGCGAGAAGCATGTCCACAACCTCCGCCGCTTGATGGTCCGGGCACTCCACATGCCAGATGAACTCCGCAGACGCGTCGTGGCCGGGAAACAGCGGGGCTGGCTTCAGCGCATGGGTGGCGAGCA
>JANOZA010000190.1:0-4730 GCA_031429155.1 Verrucomicrobiota bacterium
GGGAGAGGAAATTGACCTCGACTTCCTGTAGCGCAGGGTCGTTGACCTCATCTAGCAGCGCTTCGGCCAACGCCGGCAGGGCAGCAGAACGCGTGGTGTCCTTCGTCCAGACGGGCAGCACGGCGAGAAACCAGGCCGCCAGCAGCAACAGCAGACCGTGCAGCCCCAAAGAGGCGGCAAGGGTGCAACTGACTGTTCTGACGGAGGCGGTCATTGAGCGCTATGGTGTTCCATTCCGTCTCTGCCGCAAGCCGGTGCCCGCAAAAAAGAAGCAGGCGAAAGAGGTGCCCCTTTCGCCTGATTTTGAGAGTAGAATCCTGCGGACCGCCGGTCAATTCGGGGCGTAACGCCTGACGTTGGCGGTGAAGGGATCAATCTGTAGCGTGATAAAATTTTTCGGCCGCATGGCGATCGGATCCGGAGCTTTCTGGAACTCACCTTCCGTGACCAGCGTCAGATACCACTGCTTGGCACCGGAGCGGTCAAGATTGGTTTCGCCCTCGGGAGTGATCAGGAAGGAGACGTAGCTGACCTCGGTGTCGCGCTCGCCGGGGACGAGGCCGCGGACACGCTCACGACCCGTTTTCATTTTTTCATCGGTCACGAGGGTGGACCACATTTCGGCCTCCACGAGGACGACACCCTGGGTGATGGTTTTCACCTTCTCAAAGACCGGCTTGGCGATGCGCGGGGTCGTGTAGTCGAACGGGCTGTTCAAGTCCTGGACGAGCCGGAAGCACTGGTAGGCAGCGTAGCGCTCCTCGTTCCTGGCGCTGGGGTCGTGAAACTTATAGAACCGCACCTCGACGGGGACGCTGTCCTTGATGGCGATCTGGCGCGCGAGGTTGATGTCTCCGGCCATCTGGTCGGAGGCTCCGGTGAGCTTACTGCCTTTGAGCACGTCCTTGAGACCAGGGACGGTGAAGAAGAGGAGCATCGCAATGAGCGCGAGCACGATGAGGATTTCTACGAGGGTGAAACCTCGGCGAACCGGGCGGGAAACGGGGATGATTTTCATGGCCGTGGCGGGGATGGGATCAGGGTTTGGCGGTCTCGGCGGCGTCGGTCCACTTGGATTCGCGGATGCGCAGGGAGGTATTGAAGACACGGAAGCCGAGCTTCTTTTCCCTGAGTTTGTCTTCCAGTGTCTTGAGGTCCGTGCGGAAGTCCTTGGCCTTGGTGAACAGGTCTTTATCAATGAGAATTGGGTCGTCATCCGCGCTCTTGATGCCCTCCCGGAAGGCGAAGGCATTGAAGGAAATCTCATCAACCGCGACGAACGTGACATCCACGACGGGAGGCAACTGGTGGCGGGTGCGCTTGGAAAGCTCGTCGCTGCCGCCCCATTGGAACCGCCGGCTGCAATAGTGATAGTCCGGTGCCAATTCGTCCTTACTGCTGCTCGCGCGCTTCTCGTCGGGCTCACGCGGGTGCAGGATCATCGCCACGATGTTCTCGGCGACGACGCGGGTCGTGCGGAAGAAGCCATCCGTATCACGATCCCCCAGGGAGGTATTCCATTTGGAGTTCACGCTGTAATTTCCCTCGGCAAACCATTCGTAGATTTTGTCCTTGCTCGCATTTTTGTCCATCTCGCGGAGCTGCAGTTTATAAATCTGGAGATATTCCGTGGGCTGACGGAATTCCATCAGCCGGTAGCGCGGGCGGGGCTTCGGGGAGTTCTCAAGCTGGGTGAGCATCTGAGGGCGGTCCAGTTCGTCGGTGTTGAACTCGATGTAATAGCCCCAACCGTTCATCAGGCCGTTCATCTTCTCATATTGAAGCTGATCTTTTTGCTTCTTGTCCTCATCAATGCAGAAGCCAAAGGGGGCCTCAAAGAAAATGGCGTGAGAGTATCTCTGCCCGATCTGGCGGGAGTTTTTCTTCGTGATGCCCAGTTTTTCGGCAGGTCCGCAGACAAAGTGCAGTTCTGACTGCGGGATGATCTCGCGGCCCATGCGCAGTTTCACGCCTCTCACGGTCTGTTCGTCGTAACGGTAACTGAAGTAGGTGTTCAGCGTAGCCTGGCTGACCCGGCGGGTGATTTCCTCAAATGCCTGGCGGGCGTCCTTGAACTCGCCCACGTCCTGGCGGGTCCGCTTCCAGGTCGCCTGGACGCCTTTGAGCATCTGGAAGACGATGATGAGGAGCATCGAAAGGACGGCGGTGGACACCATCAGCTCGATGAGGCTGAATCCGCGCCCAATCGGGCGGCGGGGGGAGGAAAGCGGCAAAGTTTTCATGGGGATGGGGGCTCTCTGATTACTGGACCTTCAGTTTGTTCTGGTTCGCGACGAAGAAATTGTATTTTTTGGTCTGCTTCTTGCGGATTTTCTCGTCCTTGTTCGGGCTGCCGCCGGGGATGTATTCCACTTCGACTTCGATCTTCCGGACGTTATCAGCCTTGTATTCGAGTTTCAGGCCCAGTGACACCTGCTCGATCGGCAAATGAACCCGCGCCTCATAGGTGGGCTCCTGACCGTCCCGACCTTCAAAAACCAGTCCCTCGTTGTCATACTTGAAGGTCTTTTCCTTGTAATCACGGTCAATTTCAACCCACTGCGACATCTGGATGTCACTGATCATCTCCTGCGCGATGCGCCCCATCACCGTCAGACTGTTGGATTCCCGGATGCTTTTCACTGCGTGGGGGATCATTCCCAGCATTCCGATCATCACGCTGGCGACGATTCCGAGGGCGATCATGACTTCGGCGAGGGTAAAGCCAGGGGACTGGCTGCGGCGGATCGGGAAGTGAGTTTTCATGGGGAGTGAATTGATTTTGTATTTACATATGAGATACAGCGTGTGGACGCAAGAAAAATCTTTTTTTCAGGTATTTGAACCGGAAAGAAAAAATTCTTCTGGACGAAACTTGTATTTGCAATGTAAAACATGTATTGCAATCGTAATTACATCTGCTTCGACACCCACCCATCAACCAAAACCCCGAGCGTCCCATGAAAAAGCCTAAATTCATCCGTCTGCGCCTCGCCCTCGGCCTCACTCCCGGCAATGGCCGCCGCCGCGGCGTCGCCATCATCACCGTCCTCGCGATTATCTCGCTGATGACGATTCTCATCATCTCGTTCTTCAGCATGGCCCAAACGGCGAAGACGACTGCCATCGGCACTGTCGAGATGCAGCGGGTGGTCACCCTGAAGGACACCATTACCAATCTCGTCATGGGACAGATCCGGGAATCCACCACTCTGCCCGGGCCGACCCCGCAAAGCCAGGTGATCTGGACATCCCAGCCGGGGGCGGTCCGCACCTATCACGGCACCGACCCCGGGCTCAACCGCCTCTACAAGCTCTACTCATCGGACAAGATGATGATAGAAACCCCCATGAACTCAACGGCCTCGCTCATGAATGACATCGAGGCCGACATTGACTCCAAGTGGGACGAGTACCCCGACATGTATGTGGACATCAACCGTCCCGTGCGCCCGTCGGACTCTGCGAAAGAAGAGGAGAGCCCCACCGAGATCCGGCGGCGGCTCATTTATCCCATCGTGGACCCCTCCCGCTACAACGGACAGGAGTCGGCGATTACGGAAAACACCGAAGGATTCACCTACGGAGAGCGGAATCTCCGGTCCCAGCCGGTGAATGGCGTGGATGCCTCCAAGGGCCAGCTTGCCATGCCGGTGCGGTGGATTTACCTGCTCGAAGACGGAACTCCCGGCACGATAGACAAATCCGGGAAGTTCGCCGCCATGTCCAAAGACGGCGGCGAACCCAGCAAGCTCAACCCCATCGTCAGCCGCCTCGCATGGTGGACGGACGACGAAACCTGCAAAATCAACGTCAACACCGCTTCCCTGCCCATTCCATGGGATACGCCACGGACGAATTCCTACGAGGACGTCTGGTATGCCCAGCATCAGCCGGTCAGCGGAGAAGTCCAGCATTACCCCAGCCACCCCGCGCAAACAGACCTCACGGCCGTCTTTTTCCCGGGCTACCGCTACTCGCCGGATACATCGGCCTTCCCTCTGGGTGAGAAGATGACCAATCTCCCGCAGGCCTATGCCAAGCTCATTTGGAACATCTCCCCCTACGTCACCGAAACCGGCGGCTCCGAGGGCGGGACCAAGGCGGTCAATATTCTCCAAGTCAGTCCTGTCCCCCTCGACAATACCGACCACCTCTACGCCACCTTCGAGGAGGTGTATTTCAAAGCCCGCAATGCCGAGAAAAACCTCGACCGCCCGCGGGACAGTGTTTCCCGGGACGACAACAGCGGGAAATTCCTCGACCGCCTGGAGGCCTCGCAGTTCTTCCTCACCACGCGGAGCAACGGCCCGGAAATGACCATCCGCGGCACTCCCCGCCTCTGTTTGTTCCCGATGAATAACGGTGTGGTAAACGAAGTCGGCAAAGTCAGCGGGGCCGTCAATGCCCAGATCGGAGCCTTCGAAGTTACCATGGCCACGAACTGCACACTCGGTGCCGCACTGGGGGTGAAAGGCAAACCCTACTACTTCCAGCGCAGTGCCGAGCCTGGCAGCAGCGCCAGCCGTCACACTGCTTTCTATGCCAGTGCTGACGGGCGAAACCTCCAGATGCTGAAGTACCTCAAGAAAATGACGATTGGCGTGCCGCCCGGCTATCCGGAGCTTGCCAGTTCAGACTTCAACAGCTTTGGAAAAAAGTACCCGGGGCCAAACGATGACCCGAATTCAAACAACCGGGCGGCTCCCGATTTCGACTCCTCGGACCGC
>JANOZA010000191.1:0-2382 GCA_031429155.1 Verrucomicrobiota bacterium
GAATATCTCAGCGAACGCATTCCGCTCGGACGCCCCGGGCAGCCCGGCGACCTTGATGGGACGCTGCTCTTTCTCGCCAGCGACGCCTCGGCCTACGTCACCGGTCAGACGATCCTCGTGGATGGCGGTATCTCCGTCGGCCAGGTGCGCGCGCTGCCGGCAAAGCCGCAGTGATCAATCCAGGATCACCTCGCAACTCAGCATCGTGTCGTCAGTGAACTCGAAGTTCCCCGTGAACCGGCGGCGTGCGATGAGGTGGTGAAACCACAGCCGGTCATCGGCCCACATTTCATCAAAGGGAATCGCCTCCAGCTTTGTCCATAGCGGTATCGCTTCATCCGTCTCCACTGCCGTGCCGGTGAAGGAATCGGCGCGAAAGACATAGCACAGCAGCCCGAGCCCGTCGGTGAATTGAAAGCGCATCAGGCCGGCATCGGTGATATCGCCGGCAGTCACGCCCAGTTCTTCCTCCACCTCGCGAATGGCGCACTGCTCCGGCGTCTCGCCCGGATCTATCTTTCCGCCGGGGCCGTTGATCTTTCCCGCGCCGAGTCCGCGCTTCTTGCGAATCAGCAGAACTTCGTCCTCTCGAAAGACGAACAGCAGTGTGGCGTTCATGCCGGGCACCCATGTGCTCCAGTCAATGTCCGGCCTGGGCAAGTCGGTCACGATTCAGGAAAGGAAGGTGCAGATGTATTCGCAAATGCCGCTCTGCACCGCGATGGTGAAGCCGCTGTTGCCCGGCACCGTGAACTCCGCCCCGGCGGCGCAGATCACTTTCTCCGTCTGCCCGTCGAGCACTACGGAGCATTCACCGGCCACGATCTCCATCAACTCCGCCGCGGCGGTGCCGAAGTGATACTCGCCTGGATAGATCAGCCCGAGCGTCTTCCTTTCTCCGGAAGACATGAGGACGGTGTGCGAGACTACCTTGCCGTCGAAATAGACGTTGGCTTTGGTGTGAACAGTGACACTTGAGAATGATTCGGCTGGCATGGATTTCGATGAGTTAAGGGCCATTTCGACCCCGGCAGATACAGGTAGTCGGACAAACGCGGACACCTGACAAGCGAAAGGAAGGCTCTGCCCTGTTTGGTCCGGGGTTTTTCAGTCGAAGCCACGATGCCATTGGCCCGTGCTGGCCCGCAGCGCCGGTCCGGAGCCTTCCGGCCCGGGTGCCCTCGCTTCCCTGCCAGCCGGCGCGTCACCTTTGCCGTCTGCGCAGGGTGTCGGAGAAAGTGACGTGTCACCTTTGTCATCTGCCCGGGGTGTTGGGAAAAGTGACGTGTCACCTTCGCCATCTGCGCAGGCTGTTGGGAAAAGTGACGCGTCACCTTTGTCATCTGCCCGGGGTGTTGGAAAAAGGGACGTGTCACCTTTTCCATCTGCGCAGGGAGTTGGAGAAAGTGACGCGTCACCTTCGCCATCTGCGCAGGCTGTTGGAAAAAGTGACACGTCACCTGAAGAAAGTGACGGGGCCTTCGCTTCGGAAACCGCGTCACTTTTCCAAAGTGACGACACATTTCTTCGCCGGGGCGTGTGATATTTTGAACGTGACGCGCCCAAAGGAATCAAAGCAATGGGACCACGCCCGCCTGCGCCATGAAACCACTGTTCTGGGATGCCATAGACCCCGCCACCGGGGAGCCCTATCACTGGGATTCACCCAATATTTTTTGGAGCGATCCGTCGTTCATCCTCGAGCCAGGCGACCCCGGCTACGAGCCGCCCACCCCTCCTGTCCCCACCCACAACAAACCAAAAACCAAACGCAACACCATGAAACACCAGCGCTACTACCCCATCCGCCAGGGCGATCAACTTCCCTGGCTCGACAACTTCTGGCGGAAGCTCCGCCAGCTCGCCACCGCCATGCAGCTCCCCGCCCTTCGCGTCGCCGACATCGTCGCCGACGCCCGCTGGGTTCTCTACTTCCTCGGCTCCCGGCTTCCCGCCGTGCGTGCCTTCAACAAGGCCAACACCGATGCCCTCCAGCAAGTCCAGTTCGGCACCGGCGGCCCGCTCACACCTCCCGTCTTCACCCCGCCTCCGCTGCCCGCCGGCGACCCGCTTCTTGTTCCGCCTCTGCCCGATGTCGTGGTCCGCGACGAAGGCGCGCTCGACCGCATCTTCGACTTCATCGGCGAGATCAAAGAAAACGACCTCTGCACCGCAGCCATGTGCAGCGACCTCGGCATCATCGGTGCCGAAGAAGGCGCCCCCGACCTCGCAAACCTCCGTCCGGAGATCACCGCCGTCGTCAGCGGCAACCTCGTCAAAATCCTCTGGACCTGGCTGGGCTTCAGCAAATGGCTCGACCTCTGCGAAATCCAGGTGGACCGCGGCACTGGCTGGCAACCCCTCGCCCTCGACACCACCCCC
>JANOZA010000192.1:0-2554 GCA_031429155.1 Verrucomicrobiota bacterium
GGTTCGCCACCTCGCTCCCCTGGTGCGGGGTGGAGAGAAAGATGACGCGGGCCACGAATGGCTGGTGTTTGAAATAGAGCGTGCGCTCCACGAGGTCGCGCGTCGCGGCGCTCAGCGGCAGCTCCTTCAATGGGCGCGTCCAGAAGGCACGGTAGATTTCCTCGCCGCTGTCCATCACCTGCATCCGCGCGAGCAGGCCGCCCATGCTGTGGCCGGCGATGATCATCTGCTGCATCGCGGCACTGCGGTGCCCGGGATCGTAAAAGTCGCGGGCGTCGCTCAGGGATTTACGGAATCGCGCGGCGGCGGCCTGCAAGGTTAGTCCGCTCGGGTAAAGATAATACCACACCTGGTATCGCTGCCGCAGGACGGGGTCGGCGGTGATTTCGTTCATCACATTCGCCCAAATGTGCGGGGCGGATTCCAGCCCGTGCACGAGCACGACGGGGATCTTATTGGGATCGTAGAGTTCCGGCGTGTAGATGCCGGCGTCTTTCAGGTGATTGTCAGGACGGATGAGGCCGGCGAAGGCGAATTTGCTGAGATTCCGGCGGCTCATGGCGTCCGCGATGGGAGCCGAGAGGTCGCTCGCCAGCGGACGGTCGGTGCCGCGCACGGAGGCGTGGTCCACATTCCGCGTATTGTGGAATGTGAGCACCACCTTTCTGTCCGCGACAAAATCCGCCGTCAGCGTCGCGGGCAGACGCCGCCCGTGCCGGGGGATGTGAGGGTCTTTCTTCCCTGCGGTCTTCTGCACCATGATGACCGGCAAGCCCCCGCCGTCTGTGGCCACGCGCCTTTGCAGACGATACAGGGATTTCCCGGGGTCCACGGCGGCGATCGTCTCGCACCACGAAGGCGGGATGGACTTCAGGCCCGTGGCCTCGCCGGCGAAAGTCACCGTCCAGCCCTCGATGGACTGCGTGCCTGTCCAGGTGCGCGGCGGCGCTTGGTTATTCAGCGCAGTGAGTAATGAGCCTAGCGCGGTTCGGCGGTGAGCCTGCTGCGCGGCGGCGGTGTCGCGCTGCAAAAACTTCGCCGCGGGAGCCGTCTGTGCGCCTTGCAGGGCCGCATCCACCTTCCCGACGACGGGACGGGGACTGACCAGCGCGCATCCGGCTGATGAGCAGAGCGCCGCGACGGCGAGGACTCTGGCGGGAAAATGGAGACGGGCAAACATCACGTCAGGCAGCGCATCGGAGGACGGGAACGGCGGCGCCGTTCACTGCGGGGGAGCCGGCGGCTTCGCGGGCGGCGGGCCCAGTTCCGGGATGAGCTTATCCAGCGCCGGGCCGGGCTGCGCCCCGGGCAGCTTCGCCCGCTCGCGCGCTTTCAGCAGACGCAGCCGCACCAGCACAGGGCCGATCACCTTCGCGGACGGCCCCATCTCCAGGAGCAGCTTCTTCTTCTGTTCTTCGTTTGATCGAGCCATCAGCGCCCCGCGTCGCAGGATGATCGCCGTGTAGGTTTCCTGCAATGCTTCCACCTCTGGCGTGAGCTTGGCGTCTTTCGGCAGTTGGGCCACCTGCTCCGCCAGTTTGCTTAGATCCGCGAGAAACGTCTGGACCTCCTCCTCCGTCGGCTGTTCCGCGGGAGCCTGGCTCGGCTGCGCTGCCGGAGCCGGTGAATCAGTCGCCACCAGCGGAGTCACGGGCGTCCGCCGGGCAGGCTGCGGCTGCGGTGGTGCCGTCACTACAGGAGCGGCCTTTGGCTCGTCTTTCTTTTCACAGCCAGCGGTGAACAGCGCAGCGGTAATAATGAGGGGGATGCGGGATTTCATGCCCCGAAACGGACACACTCCCGGCGCGGGGGCAAGCCGGTGCTTGCAGGGAATAGGGGGGCTGTCGGTAGAGAATCTCGCTCATAGCAGCACCGCGCCGGACGAGGTGGCAACGTGCTCCGCCAGGGTTCGGCGGGAGCCGCCAGAGATTGGCGGGGCTAAAAGCAGTTATTTTCCGCGCCGCCGGACTTTGGCGGAACTCCGCCAGGGTGTGGCGGCACTCCGCCGGAATGTGGCGGCGATTTTCCAGAGTTTGGCGGAGTTCCGCCGGAGCCTGGTGAGTCCCGCCAGGGTTTGGCGGAGATCCCCCGGGTTTTGGCGGCACTCCGTCAGAGTCCGGCGGAGTTTCCGTTAGGTCCGGCGGGCTTCCGCCACGCTTTGGCGGAGTTCGGCCAAAGCGTGGCGGAGTTCGGCCAAAACCTGGTGGATGGGCAACCATTTCCGGCCTGGAAGCATACCTGGCTGGCGGAAGGGCGACGTTTTTCGGTAGAGGGCAGCCATTGGGAAAACAGTGCGCGCGCGGTGTGTTTGAAATCATTGGAGAGGTATTCGTCCTCGTCCTCCTTCACGTTCTCGTCCTCGAAAGTGACCGGGGACGATCCCTGATCCAGCACGCTACGCCCCACCCATATCGCCCCGCACTTCTCTAGACGGTGTCTTTGCAAGTAGTCCGGACTCCCTGCATCGAACCGCAGCGCGGTTCCCCCATGAATAGCACCCGAACCGGGGGCCGGTGTGGTACGGGGATTAACACTCTCGGAACTCGGCCCGTTG
>JANOZA010000193.1:0-2903 GCA_031429155.1 Verrucomicrobiota bacterium
GCCTTCGATGTTCAGCGTCACGGCGAGGCTGCCGGTGGGAATGCTGCGGCGCAGGCGGAACTTCGCCGGCTCCGCGCCGCGCTCGCTGCCGCGGTCATCGGCCACGCTGAGAGTGACCACGGCATTGATCGGACCTTCCGCGGCGCCGATGTCCACGGCGCTGTTAATGACGCGGAGTTGCCCGCGCTGATCGCGCTCCGGCACGGCAGGCCACGCATTGCGCTCCAGGAGCACGTTGTCGCCCGCGTCTGTGGCGGGACTGCCGGTCTGAGGCACGTAATAGGAACCGCCGGCCTGCGCGGTGAGTTGCGCGTTGAGCGGGCTGCCGATGCTGCCGGTGACATCTCCGTTGGCACCGTTCACGATGCCCCCGCCGCCCTGCGGAGTGCCGAGGAGATTGTGCCCCAGCGTGGTGTAGCCGGAGCCGGAGTAGTCCGGGTGCGTGGTCGTTGAGGAGGAGTCCGTATTGGCAGCCACGATGCTGTTCCCCACGGAAACGGCGCAGCCGCTGCGGAAGAGGCCGCCGCCGTTGCCGCTGTTGTTGGCATCCGAGTCGGCGGTGTTCGCAGTGAAGGTCGTGTTGATGAGCGTGGAGGTTCCTGTGTCCTGGAAAAAGCCGCCGCCGTTCGTGGTGCTGGTGTTGGAGGAGACGGTGGAATTGGTCAGCCGCAGCGTGCCGTTGCTGGTCACTTTGAATGCGCCGCCGCCGCCGGTGGTGGCGGTGTTCGATCTGAAAAAGCTGTCTGTGATTTGCGCCGTGCCGTTCTCCACCACCACCGCGCCGCCGCCGAGGGCATCGCAGCCGGTCGCGCTGCCCGACTTCATCAGCAGCGACGTCGTAGCGCCAGCCACGCGCACCGCGCCGCCCTCCGCCGTGGAGTTCCCGTCCACGAAATGCACGCGCTCCAGAGTCACTGCCGCACCGCCGGTGATATTGAAGATGCGCGAGTTGTTGTTCCCGGAAATGGTCAGCCCCACCGCCGGCGCGATGATGGTGATGGGCGTCGTGATGGCGAGCTGCCCCGTGTTCAGCGTGATGGTCTGCCGCGTGTTGCCAAAAACACTCTCGCGGAATCCGATGACGCCGCCGCCGAGCCCGTTCGCCTGGCCGATCATGTCGCGCAGCGAGCCGGCGAAGCCATCGCCGGTGTGCGTGACTTCCAGCGCCGGAAATTCAAAAGCCCCGCTGTCCACGCGGCCTCCGGTGATGCGCGGCTGCCCGCGCTGATCCTTGAAGGCCGGGCCGGCAAACGGCGGATCCGTCACCAGCACATTGCGCCCCGCCTCGATGGCCGGACTGCCAAAGAGCAGCGCGTGCGTGAAGGTCTGGCCGCCATTGTCCTGGAGCGGTCCCAGCAGCGCCGCGAGCCGCGTCGCCGGCCTCCCGGTCAGGTCGCTCCCGGCGCTGGCATTGATGAAATCCGGCCCGGCCGCTCCGATGACATTTCCCCCCGCGGAGGTGATCGAACTCCCGCTGCCCGCGCCGATGTCCACGGCAGCGGCACCCGCCCCGGTATTGCCCGCGATGATGCAATTTCCAAAAGTCGCAGCCCGCTGGGAGCGAAGATACACGCCCGCGCCGTCATCGGTGTCCGCCGTGTTCTCCGCGATGGTGCAATTCGTCGCCGTCAGCACCGCCCGGTCCGTGGTGACCAGGCCGCCGCCGTGCTCGCCGGAGTCATTGCGGGAGAGCGTGCAGTTGACCAGCGTGACCGCGACGCGCCCGTCCAGATACAGCCCGCCGCCGCCGAGATTCGATCCGTAGCCGGATTGGTAGGGATCCTGCGCCTCGTTGTTGGAGAACGTGCAGGCGTCCGCAGTCAGCGCGCCTCCCGCCGCGCCCGCTGCATAGATGCCGCCGCCTTCGTCCGCGGTGTTCCGTATGAAGGCAGTGTCCCGCAGCGTCACCTGCCCGCTGAGGTCGGCAAACAGCCCGCCGCCGACATTCGACGCAGCGTTCGACGTCATGATGCAGCGCGTCAGTTGGGCCGTGCCGCCGGACATGTAGATGCCCCCGCCGGTGCGGGAGAAATTGAAGCCGAAGGTCGTGTCCGTCGCTGTCAGGTCCGTTCCGGCGGCATTCACTCCGCCGCCGCGCGGCGAGCCGCCGCCGCCCGCGTCGTTGTTGGATATGAGGCAGCGGGTCAGTGCGAGGGTGCCTCCAGACGCCGCGATGCCGCCGCCAGTGGCCGCGCGGAGTTCGGAGATCGAAACCGTATTGGCCGAAATAGTGGTGTCGGTCAGATTCACCGTGGCGCCGAGCATCTGCATGCCGCCGCCGAAGGTATCCGCTTGGCACGCCGTCACCGTGCAGTTCTCCATGTTCAGCGTCAGCGCGGTGATTGTCCCCGTCCCATGAATGCCCCCGCCCGTAGTCGCGCGCCCGTCGCGCAGAGTCAGATTTCGCAGCGTGACCGTCGCTGCGGCCACCGGATCCAGCGAGAGCACACGCTGCGAATTGCCGCCGGAAACTGTGACCCGCTGGCCTGCCGCCGCCGGCGCATCAATGGTCGTGGTGCGCGTGATAACAAGCTCACCGCTGGTCAACGTGATGGTGCGCGCCGTGGAGAAATGCCCGGCGGTATTGAAGTTGATGGTATCCGCCGCCGCCGTGGCATTGGCATCGCTGATGGCCTGGCGCAGCGAGCCGGTGCCGGAGTTGTTGGAATTCGTGACGGTGAAGACCGCCGCACGGGCCGGCAGGACTGCGAGAGCGGTGATCAGCGGGAGGAGCAGATGGTGCTTCATATGTTTCCCGCCAACCTATGACAGGTTCTCCAGCCCTGGCCAGTTTGTTTTGGCACCCGGATGCGGCGCACCCTGCCCGCCGCCTCGCGCTGCCCTCAATGCTGCGCACGCAAGTGGTGTGAGGCGACCGGCACGGGGGAAACGGATTGCCGGCA
>JANOZA010000194.1:0-6135 GCA_031429155.1 Verrucomicrobiota bacterium
CCGCCTTTTTGCCGTCGTATCGTACTTCACCCTCCGGCCCGTAACCTTCGCCGGTGACTTCGTAGATTTGGCCGGCGACGAAAAGTGCGCGCACCGTCATTTCGCCAACAGTCAGGGTGCCGGTTTTGTCCGTGCAGATGACGCTGGTGGAACCCAGCGTCTCGACGGCCGCCAGCTTTCGCATGAGCGCACGCCGCCGGGCCATGCGCCGCACGCCCAGCGCCAGCGCGCCAGTGACGACTGCCGGCAACCCCTCCGGCACCGCGGCCACGGCGAGGCTGATGGAGGTCATGAACAATTCATACGTCGGCACCCCGCGCAGCAGTCCCAGCGTGAAGAGCAGCGCGACGATGCCGAGCGCCGTCCAGACGAGCACGCGCCCGAACGAGTCGAGCTTGCGCTGTAGCGGCGTGCCCTGACCGGAGTCCGCGCTTTCGATCATGCCGGCAATTTGGCCCAGCTCCGTCTTCATCGCCGTGGCCACGACAACGGCGCTGCCGGTGCCCGCGGCGACGCTCGTGCCCATGAACACCATGTTCCCGCGGTCGCCGAGCGGCACGTCGTCCTTCTCCAGAGTGGCCGGATCCTTGTGGACGGCCAGCGACTCTCCGGTTAGCGCGGACTCAATGTTCTTGAGAGAGGCGGCTTCGAGAAGCCGGGCATCCGCGGCGACGAGGTCGCCGGCCTCCAGTTCGATGATGTCGCCCGCGCCGATTTCCGCGGCGGGAACGGAAGTGACTTCTCCGTCGCGCCGCACCTTCGCACGGGGCGCAGTCATCTTCTTGAGTGCATCAATGGACTTCTCCGCGCTGAATTCCTGATAGAAGCCGATCACCGCGTTGAGGACAACGATGGCGAAGATCGCGATGGCATCCACGGCATCACCCATCACCGCCGAGATGACGCCCGCGACGATCAGAATCCAAATGATCAGACTCTTGAACTGACCGAGGAAAATGTGAAACGCACTGACACGCTGCCCTTCCTGCAATTCGTTGGGGCCATCCGCCGCGAGCCGCTGGACCGCCTCCTGTGTCGTCAGTCCGGTCGCGGCGGAATCAAGCTGCGCCAGCACGTCCTCGGCAGACTGCTTGTGCCAGGCTTGGTCATTCGGAGTTTTAGTTGTGCCAGTTTCCGTGGTCATGCGGGGGCTGTCGGCGGGAGTCTGCCACCGGAACGGCGCGTTCAAATCAGTATCGAACCTTTTCTTCGATTCGGTATGGGGTGAACTCCCTATTCCGACAGCCCCGCGTCACATCGCCGTGCTGTTTCCGCGACAGCCGGACTACCGCGACCAGAAGGGTATTCTCAGCGCCTCATGGATGCGCTCCAGTAGGATTCCGCCAGGCCGGACCGGCAGGATGTCTATCGGAAACAAACGGCCTGCGAACTCCAGAATGTTCGTCGTCCCGGTGTCGAAGATCGCCACGTTGTCCGCCGCCCGATACCACGATTCCGGCAGCAGTCGCTCGAACCCGGCTCCGGTGAAAAAGTCCGCGATCGCTTTGGGCGAGGCCGCTACCGGATCAACGAACCGCTGCGAAATCACGATGCGGAACTGCCCTTCCGGCATAGCAAATCCCTCCAACCGGTGCTCCAGCGCCGGGAACAACTCATGCGTCAGCGCCATCCTCCGATGGTATTGCAGTGGCGTCCCCGGTTTCAGCACGAACCACTCTCCGTCCGCTCTGATTTCCAACCCGTTTTCCGCGCCGTTTTCAATTCGTCGGCCTGTCGCAATTTCCCAAGTCATTTCTCCCACACAACGGATTATCGAAAATGGGGGATTTTGACGTTGGAAAACCTGAACGGTGAAATGATAAACTACCGCCATATGTTCGACTGCACGCCCCTCACCATCACCGACATCGCCGCTTGGCAACTCGAAGTGATTCAAACAACGCGCACCTGGTTCGCTACGCTGCCCTCCCTACAGCGCGGTGCTGTCTGGAAAGCCGGGCAGGTCGAATTGTTTTGGGATTCACTCTTCCGCGGCTTTCCCGTCGGCGCGCTGATTGTCTCCCAGAAACTGGAATCGCAAAGCTCACGCTCAGGCAAAGTGGCCGGAAGAAAGTCACCGAGACAAGACAAAGGATTGCAGGAACGCCACCTTCTTGATGGCCAGCAGCGGTGCGACGCCATTGCCCGCGGCTTCGTGGACCCGTTCTCAATGCCGGACGGCGAAACACTGCCGGACATCCTGTGGATTGACCTGTGCCCAGGAGATCGCCTTCCCAAAAGCAGCACCCGGGAGTTCCTATTCCGCCTGACGACGAAGGCCCACCCGTGGGGATACGTCGCGGAGGATCCGGCACCGGGGAACCAGGCGGGGAAACTGCGCGCGTTTGAGATGTGTAATGCAATGACAGCAGCCGGATGGAAAGCCCCGGAAGGTTCTGCCTATCAACGCCCACTGCCCGCCCACCTGTGTCCGTGGAGAGCTTCGTGTCCGGTCCCCCTGGCATGGCTGATGGCTGAAGCAGCAGTCGAGAGGCCGCTGCGTGAACTCCGGGGTGCGTTGTTGGGCCGGTGTCGCTGCAAAACGGTGAAATCTCTGCCGTGGGCAAAAATGGCCGCGTCCACACTCAAGGATGCGGCTTGCGAAGCGGCGCTTGATCAACTGTCGGCGGCAGTCCGGCGTGCGCTGACGGTACAAATTCCGTTTGTTGAGGTATCTCCCGAAGTTATCAAACTACCTTCAAGGCTTGAAGTGCCCTCAAGACCTGAAGAACAGGCTGGTTCAGGTGCCGATCAGAACATTACGAACATTGAGCATCTGTTCCAACGGCTGAACAACGGAGGCACTCAGATCAACTCCGAGGATTTGAAGTACTCTACGATTAAGGCCTACTGGCCGGGCATGGAGGAATCCATTGAGAGAATCAAGCCCCAGCCCATGCCGCCATCCCGAATGGCGTTGCTCGGCGCGAGGGCTGCTCTGGCTGTTCGGAAGGATTTTCCCCCGGATCTTTCTGTGAAACAGCTGCGTGAGATCGCGGCTATGCCAGGCATGAATCCGCTGCCCGGTGGGGAAAGGGAACTCGTGCGACAGTTCTTTGAGATTTCGGAGAACGGAAGGGACCTTGAGCCAGCCCCCGATAGCATGGTGACCCTCCGGGCGGTGATGAAGACAGTGGATGGCTGGCTGCGTTATCTCCCAGGCGTCGGCGATTACGGGCTTCACGCCTCGCTTCGCACCGCCATCGCGCGGGAGTCCCCGGAAGTTTTCCTGCTGCTCATGATCATCGCCGCGCGCGTTATGACACAAGGCGGCGAAGTGGGCTCGTTGCGCCGGTGTGTGGTCGGCCTTGCCACATCTCTGCACTGGTTCACTCAGGACAAGGGGCGCAGCGTCCGGCATGTCTATGAACGGCTTGTTGAATCGGGCCTGCTCAACGTGTCCTTCTTCCGCGGGATCCTGCATGGATTTCTGCCGCGAGATAGTTTGCCCGTCGTTGCCGCGGCAATTCCTGAAAAGCTGACTGAATGGCTGGAAGCTCCCAGCGACGACTGCTTGCTCACTCCGCACGACTGGGAGAAGGCGGTCATTCTGGATTTGTCATCCGGTGACGAGATCAAACGTCGGGAAATGGAAACGAGTGCGTGGCCATTGGTATGCCGGGTGGTATGGAACTACGGCCTGCTTCAGTTTGCTCAGCGGAGATGGATGGCGGAAAAGTTCGCTGCCTATGACGCCGCGGAGCTGGAAATCTGGGACGAGCACAACTGTCCCTGGGACTTCGATCACCTCTGGCCCCGGGCCGATTTCACTAATGTGCGCGGCACGAAATTCCTGAAGGTATGCCAGCGATGGGGGGACAGCATCGGAAACCTGCACATCTTGCCGTTTGAAGAAAACCGGAAGCGTGGAGCCAAACCTGCCAATCATACATTTCCCTCCGACAGGTGGGCCTCTATGCTCATCCATTCGTCCTCGGAACTGGACGCCTTCTCATGCAAAAGCGGCGCGGTTCTGAATGATCGAACCGCAGTCCTGTGCTTCATCAAAGCCGCCCGCCGCCGCATTCTGGACATCTACAAGGACTGGCATGACACTCTGGAGATTGGATACCTCACCGGCACCCATGAAGGAGGGGCATCATGAGTGCCGGGCCTGTAATCTACTTTAGCCTCGTCACTCCGCGTACTCTCGCGGACGTGGGCGGCTGGGAGCATCGGCATCGTCTCGATGGGCAGAAGTTTCCCAGGAACTTACGCGTTTGGAACTTGCGCGCATCTTACCGGGTGCGGCTGGAGTGAACCGTAGCGTGGCGATGCCTTTGAGGCTCGCCGTGTTGGCCCATGTCGGGGAGCCTTGCGCGCGTGTAGAACAAACACGGCCAGCCTCACAGGCATGGCCGCGCCACGTTGGTCTCCGCCCGCAGATCAGGCAGCGGGAGCAGCGGCTTTCCTTGTGCGCGGCGGCGGGGAGGCGGCTTTCTTCCGGCGCGGCATGGGTCCGGCGAGCGGCTTCATGGTGAGACGGGAGCCGGTGTTGTAGTTGTTGCCGTCTTCGACGGAGTAGATGTCGAGCAGGAGGGCGACGAGTTCAGCTTTTTTCATGGTGCTATGATGCTCCGGGGCCGTAGTCGGTGCAACCTTCGATTTTCACCCGGTTTGGCGCCAGCAGAGCTTTCATTTCGTGCGCCGTGAATTGGAAGCGATCGCGGATGGACCTGCCGGTCTGGTGGCGGTGCTTCACATGGGTGGTTCTCTTTTTGAGGGTGATGTAGAAGCCCTGCGAGGCCTCGGTGCATTCACCCCAGAGTTCGCCGCAATGCAGCGAGAGGCCGATGAGTGCGAGTGCTTGCATGAGAGCGGCTCCGGTGCCTTTGATCCCGCTGCCGGTAAGAGGCGATCCCGCGAGGAATTCCAGCATCAGATTGTTGGCCCATGTGCGGCGGGCAAAAGCGAAGCCGAGGATACTCCCGGACGGAGTTTTTTCCCGCAGCCCCAGCGCCACACCAAATTCGCCGGTGGGCTGTTTTTCTGTGCGCTGCTGTAACTCTGCGGGCGAAGCCGGAGCAAGCCCCAGATCGTCCAGGTAGCGCCAGCGTTTGCCGGCAAGGGTGGCATACTCCAGCGAATCCCGCAGGGAGGCTGAGTCCGCGACTCGGCTGGCGGAATGCCAGGCTGTGACAAATGACCAGTCGGCAGGATCGTTCATCCAGACGACTTCCACGGGTAAGGGTGCCCACAGGTCTTTCGATTCTTTCAGGAGGGTGGCCTGGCCGATTGGTTTCATGGCCGGAAGTTGACTTCTGACGGGAGAAAGCAAGCGCGCTGCCATGAGGAAGTCGAAAGGGGGATGTTGTTTTCACTGCGCGAGGAAATGTTCGGGCACCGGGCCGAGTGAGTGAACAGCCAGGGTTGCCTGGGAACTTGCAGGCCCCGACGGTTCGAGCACCTGCCACGCAGCGCTCCGAATCTGTTTAGCCGCGTGAGCGCAGTTCACGGCGGAGGCGCTCGACTTCATCCATCAGGCTGAGGGTGAGTTTGAGCGCGGCAAGGTCCATGCCGTAGGTGCTGCGGAGGTGCTCGATGCGGCGGAGGCGATGCACGGTGTCATCGTCGAATCGTCCGCCGCCGGATTCATCTTCTGCTGCCGGGCGGATGAGGCCCTGCTCGTGATAGTGCAAAACATTCTGGGATGAGACGCCGCAGACACTGGCCACGACATCGAGCGTGGCACAGTAGTTCTGGAAGGTGACGGCCATGAGGGAATTCGGGGGGCAGTGATCAGCGGCTGGGGATTACAGGATCATAGCGGCTTTATGCCAGTGCGCATTTGGGTCCGCTGGCATCGGCAGGCGCTCCGGGCGGCAGGTGTTCGGGCATATCGAGCCGCGCCACGCCGATCCGGCTGTCGGCCATGCCGTAGTAAATGTCGAAGCGGTCGGGCTGGCCGAGATCGTCGCGCCGGTCAATGCCGGTGGGGAAGACGACGTTGGGCACGATCCCGTGGCGCTCGTGCGGCAGCAGTGGCGTGAGCACCGGCTCCGCCGAGCGATAGCGGATGACGTGCGGTTGTTCCCTGGAGAGGATCATGACCCCGGCGGAGTAGCACAGCGGATGCGTCTCAGCGTCCGGCGTCGTCACTTCATGCACGCCGTGATAGACGATCAGCCAGCCATG
>JANOZA010000195.1:0-6408 GCA_031429155.1 Verrucomicrobiota bacterium
GAAGCGTAAGGCAAATGGGGCGTTCGCAGAGGACGTTGCCATTCGCGTCGAGGAGGCGAATGCAGAAGCAGCCGGTCTGACCGCTGACGCCGCCGGTGAAGCTGACGGGATACATGGCGCTCTGATTTTGCAGCAGCGGCCCGAGAGTGATCGTGCCCGGGGTGGGCGTGACGGGCACTCCGCCGGGCTGTGCGCAGGGAATGAGTTGCGCTGTCGCCGCCGGGACGGGCTGGAGATTCGTGATGGTGACGTTTGTGGTGAATGGTCCGCCGCTCACGACGGGGCACACCGCGGCAGTGGCCGAGGCGTTCATGCAGGGCAGACACGGCGGGCATGGGGCCACGGTGAAACATTTCTTCTCCGAGCAGACCACATGATTTTCCTGTTCCTCCAAGACGGCGATGTTGAAGCACACCATGCCGCCGGCTTTGGGAATGCCCGTTAGTGTGATCGGCACCGGGTAGGAGTTCCCCGGCAACAGCGGGGGCAGGGGAATGATGCCCCCAGGGGAGACATTGACGCCAGGCAGTGCGTTTTGCGGCAGTTGATTCTGCGGGCACGGCGTGAAGCCGACCCAGAAGAGCGGGGTGAAGCCGGTGTTCGTCACTGTCACAGTGGCGGTGTAGGGCTGGCCTTCGTATTGCGGGCACTGGACGTTGGTGATGGTGAAGTTCGCGCAGGGGCAGGGCGGGAGTTGTTTACAGACGACGGTGGAGCAGAGGGGCCGTCCATTCGCGTCGTTGAGGGTGAGGCAGAAACATGCCAGCACGCCGCTGGTGCCGACGCCGCCGAGTTGGATGGGATAGGTGCCGCTTTGGTTTTGCGCCAGGATGGGAGAGAGCACGATGAACGGCGGCGAGGGAATGGCCGGGACGCCGCCAGGAGGGATTGCGCCGCAGGGCATGAGGGTCGCGCTGGCCGCAGGCGTGGGTCCGAGATTCGTGATCGTCAGGTTCATCGTGTAGTTCCCCGGTGGTCCGGTGGGGCACTGCACGTTGGAGATGTTACCTGCGACGCATGGCAGCGGCGGCGGACACGGCGGGAAGGTGATGCAGACCTTGGCCTCGCAGAACGGCCCCTCCTGTTCCCAATTCTGCGGCAGCAGGCGGACGATGAAGCAAACCTGCGTAGGCGTATTCATCACGGGCAGGCCGGGGAAGGTGACGTTTATGGGCGATGAGGTGGAGTTCGGGGCGAGCGGTGGAGAGAAGGGCTGGAAGCCATTCGGCGTCGGCTGGAGCGTGACGGCGCCCGGCGGCAGATCACCCACCGGGCACGGCAGCAACTCGAAGCCAAAGGCGGTGGTGTTCCAGAGATTGGTGATGGCTAGCGTGGCCGAGTGTAATTGGCCTTCATAGACGGGGCAAAGCGGATTGGAGAGGTCCGCGAGCAGGCAAAGGCACTTCGGCAACCGCACGCAGACTTTTGGCGAGCACAGGAATGGATCGGTAGTGCCTCCGCCGCCCACGACGTTGCCCTGGATGGAAAAGCATTTCACCCCGCCGATGGGCAGCGCGGCCATGAACACGGTCACGTTCGTATTCGCGCCTGGCGCGAGACTCATGGTCACGGAAGATGGCGAGGGCACCAGGCTCGCACCGCCTGGCGGCAGGAACGCCGGCGGGCAGGGGCCGAACGAGATCAGCGTGAGCGGCACGGCCATGAGATTGGTCACATTCAGCGTCACCTGATAAGGGGCACCCGGTACCGGCGGGCAGACGGCGCTCACCATCTTAGCCAGCACCCGCTGCGGCTCGATGACGGTATCCACATCACCGATGAGAGACTTCCCGTAAAAGGTGCCCGAGCAGTCGTAGTCTATAATGTGGGACAGTGTCAGCGGGGTGATGTCCGCCGCATTTCCCTGGCCGCGGATGCGCTGCTGGCCGTAGGCTGCGAGCGACTGGAATGCACCCAGCGCGTCACCCGTACACCACACGCTGCCATCGCAAGCCGGTCCTACGCCGCCGGCGCTGTTGCCCCATGGTGAAGCGCCAACGCGGAACTTGTTCTGTGGCGACGCCGCCCACGCACCGGTGTTGCCGGTGTATTCCAGGACGCGCGTGCTGTGGGCTCCGAGGAGAAAGCCGTAACCTGCATAGGTCTGTGACGTGCAGGAAGTATGGTAGCGCTCCGCAAGGATCATGGCTCCGCCGAGCGTGAACTCAATGTCCGACACCGGCATGGAACTCCGCAGCAGCGGGCCAAAGCCGGAGTAGGCCAGGCTGAGAGGCGGCATTTTGAATTCCCGTACCGAACTGTTCGCCACGAAATTCCCTGCGCTGTTTATGGCCACCGACCAGATTTCGGACTGTGGGCCGTTGGCGTTGGGGTCCAGCGGCGCGGGGTTCGGATCGCTGCTGTCGAAGATGCTGTAGTAAATGCGTCCGCAGTAGTAACCGATGGCCCACGGACGGCGCTTGGCGGGCGTGAAGACGAGCGAAGGATTGTCTGCCACTGCCGGGTAAAGATACGGAGCCTGCGGCAGGGCCGTGAGACCGTGATCAAACGTGGCCGACACCGCACCTGTGGTGGGGCTGACGCGGTAAATTATCCCGTTGCCCATGTTGGTGACGTAGAGATAGGGCGTGCCGGTGAGCGTGCGGACAAAACAAAGATTCCCCAGCCCGGCATCCGGGACGTAACCGGGGTTCCCCGGCACTCCGCTGCCACCGCCGGCTCCGGGCAGTTGCGGCAGGGGAGTGATCGCTCCGGTGAGCGAGTCCAGCCGGTAGATGGTGCCCGGTCCATTCGTGCCCGGCCAGCTGGCGTAGCCGTAGCAGGTGCTGGCGGACACGAAAATGTTCGGCGGCTGCTGGTCGCTCAGCGCCATTCCAAAGACCTCGCCCATGCGCGATGCCTTCCACTCATGCAACACGCCCACATTCGGACTCTGTATCGCATTTTCATTGTGGTAGAAAGACCAGTTGGCCCCGGCGCTCGCGGGCGCATCCAGCGGCTTGCCGGCCAAGCCTGCGGGTGAGGTGTCCCAAACGACCACCACATTTCCGTTCGGGTCCGGCAACGGGAGACTGATGCCGCCTCCCAGATTGGACGAAGAATAGCACGTTGCCACCGTGAAGCCCGTCTGGAGCGGCAGGAGATCATTATTCGTATAAATCCCGACCGCGCGGGCCGGGAGGGGAAGCGCGAAGGCAAAGGCCGCGGCGAGCGCGGTGCGGCAGAGGGTGGGGATTTTCATGGCTGGGAGCGGTCGGAGTTGAGGGGATGCAGACGGAGTTCCTGCACTAAGTGAAAACCCATACCAGATTCCTTGTGGCGCGGCATTGAAAATATTTTCGTTTCTTTGCTCCCCGGGCACCGCCCGGCGGGAGGCGTTCAGGATCGCCTCCCCGCTTTTCGGCGTGGAGACAGTGTTTTCAGGTTTGGAGACGGTGTTTCTCAAGGTTGGAGGCGTGTCCCCAAGGCGTGGAGACGGTGCTTTTCGACTTGGAGACGTGTGCCCATGAGTTGGAGTGGGCGAAGGCGCAGCCGTGAGGCGCGCTAGGATTCACCCCACTGCTGTTTCGCGGCCTTGATGGTATTGGCGATGAGCATGGCGATGGTCATGGGGCCGACGCCTCCAGGCACGGGGGTGATGAATGAGCAGCGCGGGGCGACGGCGGCGAAGTCCACATCGCCGATGAGACGGTAGCCGTTTTTCGCGGCGGGGTCGGCGATACGGTTGATGCCGACATCAATGACGACGGCACCTTCCTTGACGAAATCCGCGGTGACGAATCCCGGCCTGCCGATGGCGGCGATGAGGATGTCGGCGCGGCGGCAAATGGCGGGCAGGTCGCGGCTGCGGCTGTGGGCGACGGTGACAGTGGCGTTGCCGCCTTTGCCTTTGGCCATGAGGAGAAGGGCGAGGGGTTTGCCGACGATCATGCTGCGGCCAATGATGACGACTTCCGCGCCCTCGGTGGGGATATTATATTCCATGAGCAGCCGCTGGCAGCCGAGCGGTGTGCAGGGGACGAAGGCGGCGGGGTCTTCGAGGGCGAGCCGGGCGACGTTTTCCGGGTGGAAGCCGTCCACGTCTTTCCGGGGATCAATGGCCCGGACGATGGCGGCTTCGTCAATATGCGGCGGAGGAGGGGATTGAACGAGGATGCCGTGAATGGCGGGATCGGCGTTCAGGGCGCGGACTTCGGCGAGGAGGGTCTCCTGGGTGGTGGCGGCGGGGAGTTCGATCTGCAAGGAATGCATCCCGAGGTCACGGCAGGTGCGGGCTTTGCTGGCGACGTAGGCCTGAGAAGCGGGGTCGTGGCCGACGAGGACGACCGCGAGTCCGGGGCGTTGACCTGCGACGCCGAGCGCGGCGAGTTCGGCGCGGCATTCGTTGAGGACTTTGAGGGAAATGGCTTTGCCGTCTATGAGTGTCATGAAAAAAGTGCTCGACGGGCGTGTAGCGGACGAGGGGGACTGGTCAATCGGGCAGCGCCGGCAGGCACAACAAATGCTGAAAGGAAACCTTTCCTTTGAGGCGATATTCTGATAATACCCCGCCTAATTGCGGGAACTTCTCCTGCCCGCCCACCGTCAACAATCATGAAACGTCCCGCCCTTTGTCCTTTCATTGCGCTCACCGTCGTCCTCGCGGCCCTGCCCGCCGCCGGAGCGCCTATGATCTCGGAATTCCAGGCCGACAACCAGGACACCATCACCGACGAGGATGGCGCCACTTCGGACTGGATCGAGATTTATAATCCCGCCGGCACGCCGGTGAATCTCGCAGGCATGTCCCTCACGGATGATCCGCTGGTGCTGCAGAAGTGGGTGTTCCCCTCCATTTCCGTCGCGGCGCGCAGTCGCCTGCTGGTGTGGGCTTCGGTAAAAAACCGGACGAATCCGGCGGCACCGCTGCACACGAACTTCGATCTCGCTGCTGCCGGGGAATACCTCGCACTGGTGGCTGCTGACGGGACGACGAAGCTCACGGAGTTCAATACTTACCCTGCGCAACCTCCGGGCCGGTCCTACGGCTCGACGAGCGAAGTGACGGTGACGCAAACGATTCTGGCCGATGGCGCGCCGTGCAAATGGCTGGTGCCCACGGCGGCGGTGCCGAACTGGCAAACGACGGCGTTCGTAGATACGGCATGGACAAGCGCACTGACGGGGATTGGCTACGACACCAACACGGCCATTGATTACAATCTCTTCATCGGAGCGGGGGGCAACACGCTGGCGCAGATGTCCGGTATTGCCGGGCGCACCAGTTGCTACGTAAGGTTACCTTTCACGCACGCCGGAGTCGCAGCAGATGTGACCGCACTGCAGCTACGGATGCGGTTTGACGACGGAGTGGCGGTGTTTCTCAACGGGACGCAACTCACGGCAGTGAGCCAGGCGACAGGGAACGGCCCGTTTGTATTGCCCCTCGCATTTAATTCACAGGCCACCGCGGCGCGCACCGATTCCCTGGCGGTGACGTGGACGACCTTCGATGTCACTTCTCAGAAGAATTTGCTGCAGACGGGGAGCAATTTGCTGGCGGTGCAGGCTATGAATGCGACTTTCAACAGCAGCGACCTGCTCATGTCCGTGGAAGTGGATGTGACTCGCGTGGACAGCAACGGCCCGGTGGACACGGGCTATTTCGCCATTCCCACTCCCAATGCGGCGAACACCGTGCCGCCGGTGGACGGGTTCGTGGAGTCCGTGGATTTTAACATCAAACGCGGCATCTACACGACCGCGCAGAACGTGTCCCTGACCTGCCCGACCGCAGGGGCGCAGATCCGCTACACGACCAATGGCAGTCCGCCGACAGCCGCGACGGGCACCGTCTTCACCCTCGGCACCCCCATAGTGGTCAGCGCCAGCACGGTGCTGCGCGCATCGGGTTTTGTCGCGGGCTTTGAGCCGTCGAAGCCGAAGACCCACACCTACATATTCGGTGAGTCGGCCAGGAACCAGCCGGCAGCGCCGGCCGGCTATTCGACCCCCTGGGGTAATGAGTATAACTTCACCACCGGACAACTGACTGGCGCGGTCGTTCCTGCGGACTACCGCATGGACCCGTTGATCACGACCAGCCCCACCTACGGACCGCTGATCGTGCCGGCGATCACCGACACGCTGCCGATCGTGTGCCTTACGACGGGGATTGCCGGGGTTTTTGATTTCACTAACGGCATCTATTGCAACGGGCGACTGACCGCCGGGCTCGAACTGGCGACGAGCATGGAATACTTTGATCCCCACAGCACGGAGAACTGGCAGGAGGATGCCGGCCTTCGGATGCACGGAGGCGATGCGCCCCTGGAGCACCCGAAGAAGCCCTTCCGCATTTATTTCCGCAAGGCATACGGGAATGGACGGCTGAAGAAGTCTCTCTTCCCCGGCTCCCCGGTGGACAGTTTCGATAAGTTGCAGCTCCGGCCCGGCGGGCACGACGGC
>JANOZA010000196.1:0-1967 GCA_031429155.1 Verrucomicrobiota bacterium
GGACGGTGTAGCCCACCACGAGAGCGACGAGCACGGCCACCACCATCACGCTGATCGCCAGCGGCTGCCAGTGACGGCGCACGAACTTGCCCATGCGATAGCCGGCGGTGTCGGGCCGGGCCTCGAGCGGTTCGCCGAAGAGATAGTGATCGATGTCGCGGATGAGCGATTCGACCGAGCGGTAGCGGCGCGCGGGGTCCTTCTGCAAAGTGGTGAGACAAAGCACGTCGAGATCGGCCCATGCGGCTCCGCGCTCGCGCGCGGACCGAGGCCGACGCCGGGCGTGTTGATTTCAATGTATTCGCCTTGCCTGAGACGGACGGGGATGGAGTCCCCGAGCGTCAGCCATTCGACGGCGGAGACTTCAACCATCGCGCCCTCCGCATCGGTCGCCTTCACGTCGCCCTGATGGAATGTCGGCACTTGCAGCACGACGGCGACTGCGCCCGAATTCCAGACCAGCAGTCGCGCGGACAGCGCCGTGCCGATGCGGTATTCCGCCGCAGTGGGCTGCAGCATCCAAGCCACGCGCAGGCCATCGGATGCGCCGCGCCATGCCGCATCCGCAAACTTCTGCGGCAACTTGTCCCCACTGCGAAGCGGGCGCTGATTCCACGATGCCATGTCGAAAGGCGCGCTCTTCAACTCCGCCATTTCGTCGAGCAGCGCGATGATGTCCACAGGCTTCCAATCACGCCTTGCGTCGAGGCGCGGGAGCAACGCGTTGAGCTGCGGCACTGTTTCGTAAGTCGGGTTGTAGTTGATGAACTGCCGCACCGCCGCCGCCAGCTCACCGATGAGCGCGCCGGGGATGTCACCATTCGCCCGGGCGTGGCGCTGCCAGATTTCGTAAAGCTCGCGGGCGTCTTTGTGCTGCGGTTTCATAAGGATGTCCTCGCGTTCCTGCGGGGGGGTGGCGGCGATGAGCGCGGCGAATTTCTCAGCGCCTTCGTGGTAGGCGACGGGCGGCGTGGCGATGTCGAGCTGCCGCACGATGCCGTTGTCGGTAAGGAGAAAAACGCGGCCTTTGGCGAGGTCGTATTCCTTTTGCCCGAAGTCGCGCGGCGGCGGCGCGGGCTTGCTGAGATCCCGGGCTTCAGCGGGGGCGGTGGTGATACTGAGTGTGCCCGGCGCGGCTTGCGTGCGGTGGAAGCTGAGCGCGATGCCGGGTTTC
Source organism: Verrucomicrobiota bacterium (assembly GCA_031429155.1). GTDB lineage: Bacteria > Verrucomicrobiota > Verrucomicrobiia > Verrucomicrobiales > V1-33 > V1-33. The sequence continues at coordinate 1,175 of JANOZA010000196.1, forward strand.
TTCGCGGTGATCGTGCCGGAGTCAGTCATGTGCGCGATTTTGCGTTCGAACTGCTCTCGGTGGATGAGTCGAAATCGCCGTGATACGCGATGACGAAGGATGTGTCCTTTCCATCGTGGACGCAGTAGGAGGAAAAGTCGTTGCCTCCGATGTGCGCGACCCGGGGCGGGTCCCATTTATCATCCGCCGCGCGCAGCATGGCGACCGGGATGGCAATGCCTGCGCCGAGGATCAAGGCGATGGCGGCGAGAGCAGTGGTCACGCCGCGGCGGTTCAGCTTATCGCTGAGCACGGCGAGGAGCCGGCCTTCGAGCGAGGATTTGCGGGCCATGGCGAGTCCGCAGGCGGCGGTCCAGCGGGCCGGGGAAAGTTGTGAGGCCACATGCAGGAGATGCCCGGCATAGGCGGAGGGTTTGACGCCGCTGGCGAGAACCATATCATCGCAAGCGCGTTCACGCTCCACATGCAAACGCCAGGCCGCGAGCCAAACCAGGGGATTAAACCAATACAGCGAGCAGACGATCTGGGTGATCCACTGAACAAGCGTATCCCGTCGGCGGATATGCGCGAGTTCGTGGAGGAACACAGACTGGAGCTGTCTGACATCCCACTCCAGAGCCTCAGCCGGCAGAATGAGCCGGGGCCTCCAAACACCCCAGACAACCGGGATGATCCGCTTTTCATCCAGCAGCAGCCGGATGGGCTGGCACACGCCCATGTGCTGGGAGCAGGACGCCAGTGATTCTGTGAGTATGCCAACCGGGGCTTCTCGACATCCCCGCGCAGCTTTGCG
>JANOZA010000197.1:0-7438 GCA_031429155.1 Verrucomicrobiota bacterium
GCACCCGGCACGGCCTGCGCGGGCACCAGCACGAGCAACGTGTTCGCTCCCGCTGCGAGCGAATGCGACGACGCGATCTGATCCTTCGCATCCAGCGGCAAGCCGGCCCATGAGTTGTTCCGCGTCCAGTCCACCCACGCATCCAGTTTGCACGCGGCGGTCACATTGATCGTCAGCGAAACCACCGTGCCCTGCTGCCACTGCACGGGCGCGATGACGCCGTCGTCGTTCTCCGATGCACTCGCCGCTGCGGCATGATGCGCGCCATCCGTCTCCGCATTGCGCAGCGTGCCGAGCCATGCCGCGCCGTCCTGCGCGTGTCGCGCGCCATTCTCGGCCAGCGTCACGGGATAGGGTACAGGAGAACCCGCGGGCGCATCGCCGAAGTCGAGATGCGTGGCCGCCACGAGCCGCACCTCTGCGGGCGCTTTCGTCACCTCGATGTCCGGCAGCCGCACCACGGTGTCTGCGCCGACGGTGGCGCGGCCGCTTTGCCGCACGCGGCGCGTGAGTTGATCAAAGCTCATCCATTCCACGCCCGCGCCTGCGGCAGGCACGAAACTCTGCGGGCGGCGAATCGCGACATCAGCGGTGAGCAGCGGCACCGGACATTCATCAATGCCCGGCATCAGCGCCGTGCCCGCGCCGTCAGTATTGCTGGTGAGGAAGAGCGTCGCCGCCCACATCTGCGCAGACTCGCGCAACGCGCGCGCATCGGTGAGCGGCACGCTGTTCACAAAATCAAACCACCCGCCCCACGTCCCGCGCAGATCGCCGCCGATGATCTCCGCGTGAGGCCAGCAGGGCGACGGCGTGGGGTCGCTCCACGACGCGAGGCCATCGAAAAACGGCGGTGTGGTGCCGTAGTCGGGCACGCCCGGATCGTCGTGCGCGGCGCGGCCCGCGACCTTGTGAAAGGCGGGATACGATTCACCCCGCCGGTGGCGCGCGATCGTGTCCACGTCGTCGCGCCGCGTCTGCACGGCGATACCCGGCACCTGCGGCGACCAGTAGTCCGCGGGCGTGCCGCAGCCAGGTGCGTAGGACCACTGATCCACGCCGTGAATCCGCAGGTCCCAGAACAGAGTGAATCCCGTGCCGCGCGCATCGGCCACCTGCATGATCTCGCGCGCATCATTGAGCAGCGTGTGGTCGAAGTCGTTCGACCAGTTTTGCTCGCGCAGCCCGAACCAGAACTGCACCGGCGGCAGATCGCGCACGGCGGAGACATCGCTGTTCGGCTGGTAGAAATCATTGAACCGCACCGCGCCGCCCGTGCTGTTCGTGAGGCCGGCCACGACGAGATTCTGCCCCGGGTCCGGCACCGTGCCGGCGACCGGCGGCGTCATGGGAAAACCAAAACGCGGCACATCCACGCCAAAGCTCATGTTGTTCCCGATCTCGGGATTGAAGGCCGCCGCGAAGGCGAAGCGCTCCGGCGAAGTGCGCACCCAGTTGAGCGTGCCTTTGCCGCCCGCGCTGTGGCCGAACATGCTCACGCGATCCGCGTCCACATTCATCGCCGCGTCGGCGAAGAACTGATCGAGGAGCCAGTTCCAGCGCCGCAGCGTGTAGGGCTGGATCACCGCATTCGCCGGCGGCTCCGGCGCGGTCGGATTACCAGACGCGCCGCCTTCGTAGCCGTTGAAGTTCGCAAACGGATCGTAGCCCGGCACGTAGCCGAGGTAGGCCGTGTTGTTCCCCTCCGGCACACCGTTGTGCAGCAGGAACATGCGGTCCTCGAGATAGCAGACGAAGCCCTTCGTGGGGGCCGGCCCCATCGCGTTGTACTGAGTGCCGGTGCCGAACCAGTAAGTCGCGGAGCCATTTCCGCCATGTCCGCCAAACGCCAGCGGACGCGGCCCGGCAGGCAGTGTCTCCGGCGACATCAGAATGCAGTGATGCGGCACGCAGCGGCGCGCGCGATTCGCCATCAGCGGGAATGCCGCACCCAGCCCGGCAGCGGGCGGATCGTCGCCATCCACCCACACATTCAAAAACGTCATCCGGTGCCGCGGCCCGCCCGGCGTGGTGATGATGCCCGTCTGCTGCACATGCAGCCGCGGCGGTGTCGCCGCATTCAGCGTCGTCGTCACCGTCGTGATCGCGCCCGCATTCACCGTGGTCTGACCCGACGGCACCACGGCATAAAACCACGTCCCGCCCGCGCGCACCGTGTCCACGCACAGCCCCTTGCCGGCGGTGAGCGTCACCGGATTCCCCGCCGCATCCGGGATCGTGAAATGATCGCGCCCAATGGCATCGCCGAAGACTTGATTCATCTGCTGCGCGATATTCAGCCCCGCATACTCCTGCGGAAACAGCCGCGCCATGCGCGTCGCGTTCGCCACATTCACAAAGGGAGCCGCCGAGCGGTAAATCTCATAAGTCTGCGCCGGCGCCGCGACATCGAAGTCCCATGTGATCCACACCTGCCCATCGCGCTCATGCGCCGCCGCGCCCGTGGCCTGCGCAGGCGCGACGGTGGGTATTATATAGTCCTCCACCTCGCCCGGCCCGCCATCGCCATCGTGCGCCGCCACGCCGTTCTGGCTCAGCCGCACGCGCACCGGCACCGCCGCCGCCGCATTCGCCGGCACGAATACTCCCAGCGGATGCTTGCCCAGCCCATCCGCCTGCGCCGGAGTCAGCTCGCGCACGCGGAAGTTGTTAAACACCCGCTCGCCCGCGTCGGCGAAATCTCCGTCCGCATTCCAGTCCGCCCACACATCCAGCCCCGCCTCGTCGAGCACGGCGGGCAGCTTCACATCCACCACGAGCTGCGTCAACGACCCGCGCTGCCACGCGATGACGCCCTTCGCCGGATTGTGCGCCGCCGTTATGCCATCCTCGTCATCCACGCCTGCCACATCATCGCCCGTCGCCGCGGAAGGCGCGCCATTCGCCTCCGCATCCGTCTCCGCGCCGAGCGAAAAACCCGGCACCACCAAATGCCGCGCCCCGCCTGGCAGCAGCGTGGAGTAGGCATTCGGCAGATCGCCGAAATCATACTGCTGCGCCGCGGCTGGCAGCACGGCGGCGAGAAGAAGACCGAAGGCCAGGGAATTGGAGCATGAGAGCGAAGGACGGTTCATGCTTCCTGTGTCGGGACAGCAGGGCCGGCGTTACAACAGGCGCGAATTTTTTCCGCTGAATGCAACTCCGGCGCAGCACCGGGGCTGGGACGCACGCCATGCACCGCCATTCACTCCCACTCAATGCTCGCGGACGACTTGGTTCTGATACACGACAGAGCATTCCGGCAGCCAATTCCTCAAAGCCGTCCTCCCCGACCCCGGCAGCCTCGGAGCCAAGACCGTCGGCAAGACCTGCATCGGTAATCTCATCACTGGCGTGAAGGACGGCAAGGTGAAGCACTACTTCGTCGGGAACGTCTGCGATCACGAGGAATGCTTCCGCGAAACCGGCGCCCAGGGCGTCAGCTACACCACCGGCGTCCCCGCCATGATCGGCGCGAAGATGATCCTCGAAGGAAAATGGAAAAAGCCCGGCGTTTGGAACATGGAGCAGAACGACCCTGATCCCTTCATGGCCGACATGAACCGCTACGGCCTCCCGTGGCAGGAGATGACGTTGCCGGAGAATCCGCTGGCGGGCATCAACCCCTGACCTCCCGGCGACCGGGCGGTTCCAGCAGATGGAGTCCAGACAGGGAAGTCCGGACAGGCTGCGGCTTCTTTGGTTTTGGGGGAACCGGGAGGATGGTGACGGGCGTGCCCCGGTCCACCCACTCGTAGAAGAAGCGCGCGGGATTAGCCCCGGAGAGCGGCATCCTGATACAGCCGTGCGAAGCCGGATAGTCCGGCACCGAAGTGAATCCGTGAATAAATACCGGGCCGTTGATCTGCACGCTCCACGGCATGGGGGCATTGTGGTAGCGGGTGGACCGGTGCATGCGCGCCTTGTAGGGGCCGGCAACAAATTTGCCTGCGGGCGTGCGGCCATTCTTTCCGCTGCTCACTTTTGTTTGCAGCACCAGCCGGCGGCCCTGCCAAGCACGCAACTGCTGCTCACCGAGACTTACCTCCACCTTCTTTTCCGCACGCATGAGGGTGAACTGACGCTCACCGGCAATGATGGTCGCCGACTGACCTGACGGATGCAGGTTCACCTCAGCGCCGCACGCCGTCATTCCTTCTCCGCTGATGAGTTCGGTGCCATCCGGCAGCCGGCGCCGGTGGGCCTTGTCCAGGTTCTTTCCATTCAAAGCAAGCAAGTTGGTCCCGGCATCGGAGACAACCATCCAGCCGAGTGCCGCCGCCGCATCATTGAGCGGCGCGTAGAGTTTTCCGTGATCAGTATCGAAGGTGATAGACTCTATCACCCCTTCCGGGACAGCCTCTTCTGCCTGAGCCGCGAAGTTAGGGCCGGGAAGCCAGGCGACGATCAACGCCATGAGCAGCGCGTGGATTGAGAGCTTGTTTCGCAGGAGGGACATTGGCGACTGGAGTGCCGGGATGCACGCCTTTCGTAAAGCGGGAAATCCGGGTCACTCGTGCGCGAGGGCGGCGGACTGTTTGACGAAATCATCGCCGCTCCACTCGGCATCGCTCTTTACCGTCTTCGCGGCTTCGGCCGCTTTTTGTGCGGCTTTGCGCTCCGTCTGACGTTTCACGAGATCGGCATGTGTCGTGAAGTAATCGAGGCTGTGGCCCTTGAAGTCCGCGATGGTTTCAAACTTATGCTTGTCCATGAAGGCGAGCAGTTCATCGCACATCGGCTTCACCATTTCGTAGCCGAATTTCATGACCCCGGTGCAGACCTGCACCGTATCGCCGCCCAGCAGGATGAACTGCGCGGCATCGTTGCCGGACTCCACACCACCGATGGCCGAGAGCGTGCGGCCGGGGAACTCGCGGCGAATCACCTGAGCGATTTCCATCACCATGCGCAGCGCGATGGGGCGGACGGCTTTCGAAGAATAGCCGCCTGGCGTCGTGTACCCTTCGACGTTAGGCTCGGGGCGCAGCGTGTCGAGATTCACGCCGCATACGCTGCGGATGGTGTTGATAGCACTGATGCCCGTGACGCCGGCGCGCAGAGCGGCACGGGTGGGGTCTTCGATGTGCGTCACGTTTGGCGTCATCTTCGCCCACACCGGCTTTTTCGCCGTGCTCATCGCCCAGCCACAGACCTCTTCCAGTATTCCCGGATTCTCCCCCATCGCAGCGCCCATCTTGCGCTCCGGCAGTCCGTGGGGGCAGGAAAAATTGAGTTCAAACCCGTCCACGCCCGCAGCCTCACAACGCTCGATGATTTCGATCCACGCATCCTTTCGATACTCCTCCATCACCGACGCGATCAGCACTCTGTCAGGGAACTGATCCTTGCACCTCTTGAATTCCTCCTCCCAGATTTTGAACGGGCGGTCGCTGATGAGTTCGATGTTTTCCCAGCCGATCACCTCGCCACTGGTCGCCAGCAGTTTCGCATAGCGTGGCGTGACATTGACGACCTTCGACGCATCCAGGCTCACGGTCTTGGCAATGACCGCGCCCCAGCCCTCCTTGAACGCCCTGGTGATGACATTCAGATTCGTCCCCGGCGGCCCCGAGCCGATGACAAAAGGATTAGGCAACTTTAGACCGTCAACAGTGGTGGCGAGAGTAGGCATGGCATTGGGGGCTGGGAGGAAGATACGGACAGGTTCGCGCTCCCCGCCAGCAAAAACCTTATGCGCCACCCAGAGCCTTTCTGCTCAGATGAAAGCCATGCCCCTTTAGTCGCACCGAATAAACCAGCGTCCGCCGTCCGCCGCCGGCGTTATTCCGGGCGCGTGATCGTCACCGTATTGCTCATGCGCTCATGCCCGTCTTCCGTGATGGCATAGATGCGATAGCTCGCCGTCACCCCCGGCGAGAGCAGGCCCGCCAGCGTTTCGAAGCGCGAGAGATCACCCACATTGATGGAAGCCACCACATTCTCATCCTCCGCATCGTAGTCCGCGCCCGCCACATACCGCAGTTCGTGGCGCACCACCGAGGCACTCGTGCTCGGGTTAAACGTCAGCACTGCCTTGACCAGTGGCGCATCCCACAGACCCACCGCCTCCGCGCCATCCGGCGTGGATCCGGTGTTAGGGGAATAACGCGGCAGCGTCGTCTGCAGGGCGTGGCCCGGGGCCAGCTTTGTCGGCATCGCCTCACGATAGTCCACGAGGATGGGGCGTATTTTATCCTGTATCGCATTGCGCGTGGCCCGCGCCGCGTTGAGCGCCATCAGCGCCCCCGGCACCGCCGTATGCGCCGTCTTCAATAACGCAATATCCGCCACAAACAGCGCCTGCGTATAGGCCGGCGGCGACGGCACGGCATCTGTCGGGTCCGTCATCAGCGTTAAGGGCAGGATCACGCCCGCAGGAGCCGCAGCCCCGTTCACCAGCAGCCACACATCCGCCACATCATCCAGCGCGCTCTCGATGTCCGAACCGTCCGCCGTCTCAGAAGGTTTATTCGGCAGCGTCCCCGGGTGGCCCGTGCTGTCCCAAAACGCCCGCACCGCATCCATCACCTGCTGCATCCGGCCCAGCAGCGCCCGCCGCCGGATCCCCACCACCGCGCGCGCCAGTTCGTGCCCGTTGCGTTTCACCTCCACATCTGTCCGGGCCGCCGCCAGGCTCGCCCGCAGCGCCGTTAGCGTCGCCAGAGACCGCGCGCCCGCCAGTACGAGCGACACCGGAGTCAGGATGGTGTTCACCGCCGACCAGTGCGGGATGAACTGGTCAATCGTGGGCAGATAGGATGCATTTCCGGTGATCATGGCGTGCAGTTAGTTGATGGGTTGTTTTTTAAGTTCAGCACCGCCCGCGACACCCTGCGACGCCGGGCGCGACCCTGCCACGCCGCCCCCGGACTGGCAAGTTTTATTTTGCCCCGGCGACGCCATCGGCAGACATCATCACCCTGCCGCATCACCCTGCCGCATCACCCTGCCGCATCACCCTGCCGCATCACCCTGCCGCATCACCCTGCCGCATCACCCTGCCGCATCACCCTGCCGCATCACCCGACCTCATCGCCCAACCTCATCACCGTGCCTATCGCCGTGCCTATCGCCGTGCCTATCGCACCAGCCTATCGCCCGGCCTATCGCACCGGCCTATCGCACCGGCCTATCGCACCGGCCTCATCGCCCGGCCCGGAGGGCCGACAGATGGTAGCCGGGGGTGTAGCGCAGCGGAACCCCCGGGCCCGCCCATCAACAACAACCTCCGCCCCGGCAGGGGCGGGAGAACCACCCGCCCCGGCAGCACAAAAAACGGCGGCATCATTCGCGGGACTGAGGGCGTGCTCCACGCCATCGGCGGCACCTCGGACCACGTCCATGTCCTCGCCGGTCTCGGGTTCGCGCGCCCCTGCCGGGGCGCATCGCAGAGACGAGGGGGGGCGTGATCCGGTGGTTTCGCTCGTGCCTCGCT
>JANOZA010000198.1:0-7745 GCA_031429155.1 Verrucomicrobiota bacterium
CTGCCCACCATGTAATTTACGTCCCGCTCGTAGAGACAGTAGGCGCGCAGGAGCTGGGAAATATTGTGCATCCGGCCGGCCTGGACATCCATCTTCTGCTGGATCGCCTCCTTCGCGGCCAGGCGCTGCTCGGGTGTGAGCTCCTTGTTCTGTTCGATGTCCGCGAATTCCGTCGCGAGATCCGGCAACACGAAGGCATCCGGATCACTCGGGCTGAGAAACTTGCGGCCCATCTCCATGAGGTCTGACTCGTGGGACTTCTCATCTATCGCGTAGTAAAGCTCCTCTTTTAGCGCAAAGAGAGCCTTCTTCTGCGGATCGTTGTAATAGCTCAACTCCGCCTTCTCGATGGCGCGGCGGTATTCCGGCTCCTCCATCATGCGCATCAAGGCGCGGTGTCTCGGCTGACCGAGTTTCACCTTGAAAAGAATGTGCCCGGCCTCGTCATGCTTGCCCTGCTCGCCGAGATCCTTCGCTTCCTGCGCCACTTGATTGAGGAGCACGCCCTGCGCTTTGACGAGGCTTTCCACCATGGGCTTGAACTTGTCATACTGGTGCGTGTCGTGCGCCACTGGTCCGCTGATGATGAGCGGCGTCCGGGCTTCATCAATGAGGACGCTGTCCACTTCGTCCACGATGGCGAAGGCATGACCGCGCTGCACTTGCTCATCCACGCTGGTGGCGAGGCCATTGTCGCGCAGGTAGTCAAAACCAAACTCGGCGTTCGTGCCGTAGGTCACGTCGCAGGCATACTGCTCGCGGCGAACGTGCGGCGGCTGATCATTCTGAATGCAACCGACCGTCAGGCCGAGATACTTCAGCAAAAAGCCCATCCACTCTGAGTCACGGCGGGCGAGGTAGTCATTGACAGTAATGAGGTGAACGCCGCGACCCGTCAGGCCATTCAGATACAACGGAAGCGTCGCCACGAGAGTCTTGCCCTCACCGGTCGCCATTTCGGCGATCTTGCCATTATGCAGCGTGGTGCCGCCGATGAGCTGCACATCGAAATGCACCATCTCCCAGGTCATGGGCTGGTCGCAGACGACGATGGGGGTTCCGCATAGCCGCCTAGCCGCGTTTTTCACCACGGCGAAGGCCTCGGGCAGTATCTTGTTCAGGTAAGCCTGGACCTCCGTCCAATCCTCTATCTTCGCCAGGTCGGCTTTCCACTGGGCGGTCTTCGCCAGAAGAACTGCCTCGGGCTGCGCCTGCAATTCAGTCTCCAGCCGATTGATCTGCTGCACGATGGGCCAGATTTTCTTGAGTTCGCGCTGGTTCTTTGAGCCAACGATTTTGCGGAGTATCCAGTGCAGCATGTGAAAAGAGTCGGGTAGGTGTCGGAAATTTGGGGAGGCCGAGTATGGGGTCCGGCTCAGGGATGACAACCGGTTTTCCCCGAAGGAACGGAACGTAAAGCGTCGGCTGCTCCAGGCTTTGCCTGAATAATCCGGCTTCCAACCAGGGAGCCGCCCGTTTACAACTCTCAGCCATGAACCGCCGCCATCTTCTCGCCTCCGCCCTCGCCATTCCCGCCGCTGCCCGTCTCCACGCCGCCGACTCCGGGGCTGCTACGGTAAAAGCCCTCAAATACCGCATCGGCGTCAGCACCTACTCGTTCTGGCACTTCGATGAAACGACCGACCAATGGCGCAGCATCGAAAAGTGTCTCGAAGCCGCCGCGGATATGGGATTCGACGGCGTGGAAATCCTCCAGGTGCAGATGCTCGACACCAGCCCCGCCGCGCTGATGAAGATCAAACGCCGCGCATTTACGCTCGGGCTCGACCTCATGGGCTTCTCCACTCACCAGGGATTTCTCACTCCCGACGAGCAGAAGCGCACCGACAACATTCTCAAGACCACGCAATTCCTCGAACAGGCCTACGACCTCGGCATCCCCACCATCCGCGTGAACACCGGACGCTGGGGCACGAGCAAAAACTTCGACGAACTCATGGCCAACCGCGGCGTCGAACCCCGCCTGGAGGGCCGCACGGACGAGGAGGGCTTCAAGTGGATCATAGACAGCTTTGAGAAGCTCGTGCCGGAAGCCGAGAAGCGCGGCGTCATCATGGGACTCGAGAATCACTGGGGCCTCGGCACCACGCCGGAAGGTGTCATGAAAATCGTCAACGCAGTGAAAAGCCCCTGGCTCCAGGTGACGCTCGATACCGGCAATTTCCTCGAAGACCCCTACGACCGCCTCAAGATGCTGGCTCCTCAGACCGTGCTCCTTCAGGCCAAAACCTACTACGGCGGCGGACTTTGGTATCAGCTGGATCTCGACTATGCCCGCATCGCCCAAATCATGCGCGATGCCAGCTATCGCGGCTACGTTTCCCTGGAAATGGAAGGCAAGGAAGACCCGATGACCGCCGTGCCGAAGAGCCTGGAACTGCTGCGGAAACACTTCTCCTGAGGAGCCTGGGCCTCAATCCGCGAGAATGTCGTCCTCCGGCCGGAAGTCCGCGGCGTGATAGGAACTCCTCACCAGCGGTCCCGACGCGACGTGGAGAAAGCCTTTCCGCTCGGCCATCTCTTTGAGGAACGCGAAGCGGTCGGGGTGAAGATATTCCACCACCGGCAGATGTTGTTGTGACGGGCGCAGATACTGGCCCATCGTCAGCACGGTGACGCCGGATTCCCGCAAATCATCCATCGCCTGAAAGACTTCCAGTTCCGTCTCACCAAGGCCGAGCATCACGCCGCTCTTCGTCGCCACTTTGCCGCCGGCCATTACTTTGGCGCGTTTGAGGACGTGGAGACTGCGGTGATACATCGCCCGGCTGCGCACCAGCGGCGTCAGCCGCTCCACGGTTTCGAGGTTGTGATTAAAAATGTGAGGCCGCGCCGCCATCACCACGGCGAGAGCGTCGTCCTTCCCATTGAAGTCAGGCACGAGGACTTCGATGACGATGCCGGGATTCTCCTGACGCACGGCTTCGATTGTCTGCGCAAAGTGGAGCGCGCCGCCATCGGCGAGATCATCGCGGGCCACGGCAGTGATCACGATGTGCTTCAACTTCATCCGCTTCGTCGCCGTCGCCACGCGGGCTGGCTCATCGGCTTCGAGCGCGAACGGTTTCGCCGTTTTCACCGCACAAAACCCGCAGGCCCGCGTGCAGCGGTCGCCGGCGATCATAAACGTCGCCGTGCCCTGGCTCCAGCATTCCCAACGGTTAGGGCACTGCGCTTCTTCGCAGACCGTATGCAGCTTCAAATCCGAGATCAGACCCTTGGTGGACCAGAACACGGGGTTGCTCGGCAGGCGGACTTTGATCCACGAGGGCTTCTTCTCCTGGTGCAGCGACGGGTCAATCTTGGGGGTCATGGGCAGGCCAGTGTGAAGCCGCGATGCAGGATTGCAACCCGCCCGGACACGAAAAAGGGACGCCGGTGAGGGCGTCCCTTTCGCAGGAATTGTTGAATTGTCAGGCCGGCTTAGATGCCTTTAGCGACCATGTATTTAACGAGGTCCACCACGCGGTTGGAGTAGCCCCACTCGTTGTCGTACCAGCTCACGAGCTTGAAGAAGCGGCTGTTGAGTTCGAGACCGCTGCCGGCGTCGAAGATGGACGAACGGGCATCGTGGATGAAATCCGAGCTGACGACTTCGTCCGCAGTCCATCCGAGGATGCCCTTCATGTAAGTCTCGCTGGCCTTCTTCATGGCGGCGGAAATCTCGGCGTAGCTGGTTTCCTTCACCGTCCGCACCGTGAGGTCCACGGCGGAAACCGTAGGGGTCGGGACGCGGAAGGACATGCCGGTGAGCTTGCCTTTCACCTCGGGAATGGCGAGCCCGACCGCCTTCGCCGCACCAGTGCCGGACGGGATGATGTTGATGGCAGCGCTGCGTCCACCCTTCCAGTCTTTGGCGCTGGGGCCGTCCACGGTTTTCTGCGTGGCGGTGTAGCTGTGAATGGTGGTCATCAGGCCTTCTTCGACGCCGAAGCCCTCCTTCAGCAGGACGTGAACGACCGGCGCCAGGCAGTTCGTGGTGCAACTGGCGTTGGAAACAATGTGGTGATTCACCGGGTCGTACTTCTCGTGGTTCACGCCCATAACGAGAGTGATGTCTTCATCCTTGCCGGGAGCAGAAATGATGACTTTCTTCGCGCCAGCGGTGATGTGGCCGCGGGCCTTGGCCGCTTCCGTGAACAGGCCGGTGCTCTCAATGACAATGTCCACACCGAGTTCCTTCCACGGCAGAGCCGCAGGGCCTTCGCGCACCGCGAGGCACTTAATTTCGTTGCCGTCCACCACGAGAATGTCATCGGCGGCCAGTTCCGGGCTGCTCTTCTTGGAATACACTTCCTCATCCGCTTTGCCCTGAGTGGAATCGTATTTCACGAGATAGGCGAGATTATCCGCCGGGACGAGGTCATTGACCGCGACGACCTGAATCTCTTTGCCGAGCAGGCCCTGGTCACAGATAGCGCGAAAGACAAGGCGACCGATGCGCCCGAAGCCGTTGATTCCAATTTTGATCATGTTTTTTGTAGGTAGCGGGGTGGGAATGGGAGGGGTTGCTAAAGCAGGCCCGTTCCAGCGAGTCAAACGCCAATGCACCAAGCAGCACTCGTGCGCGCTGCGGCCCCCACTCTCAGGCGGAGGGGAACTGCTGGAGAAAGATTTCGCCGGCCCCTGTCAGTATGCATTCCGACGCGGTAATCCGTGTTGGGCGGACAATGAGGTAGGAAACCACGCAGGCAAAGATGAGTGACAGCACTATAAATCCTCCCCCGAGAAGCATCATGTAGGCGAAGTCGCGGGATTCGGAATTCCCGAACACGAAGAAAAATGCGATGCCCGCTGCAAAGCAGAGCCATGAAACGAGAATCCAGGCTTTTCGTCTGGCCTGGTGTTTTCCGCACAGCCCCACGGTAAGCGTCATCTTTTTGCTCACACAGACGGCCACGATGATAAAAACCAGCAGATTGACGAGGATCAAAAGATACCATGCCGGATGGTGCCACGCGAGTCTGCGCCGGAGTGTGGTGACGGCAGGCTGGCCGCACTTTATGCAGGAATCGCAGGGGAAAAACGGCGCATCGGCGCGCGGGACGACGAGCCGCCCGCCCTGCCGGTAACAGGCGCCGAAAGAGCCGCCGGAACCCATCATCGCCTGCGGCGGAGCGTAAGGATTAAACTCATTGGTATCCATGATACTCGGATTTCTGCCATACTGAACTCTTGGGCAACTGCTTAATTCGACAGCAGTTTGCACGAAGCAGTCGGGGTTTCTAAGGGGAGCATCGAGTCGTATTTCGAGCTTCGTGCCCGGGCCGCACGACATGACGCTCACAGCCGGGAGAGATTTGCCATGGATTACACCACCACAGAAGGTGGCTGGAAGTTTTTTAGGAGGAAAACGGCCTTACATCTCCTTCCGGACTCAGGCCAGCAGTTCCAGGGCGCGCTCGACGATGCCTTCCACGGGCCAGAGGCGGCCGGTGCCTTCGTAGCCGCAGGCGAGCATGCCGTCATCGGGGCCGATGAAGTGGTGGCCCCAGGCGCGCAGGGTTTCGACGTTCCTGACAGTGGCGGGATGCGACCACATTTTGCCGTTCATGGCCGGGGCGTGGAGAATGGGGGCGCGGGTGGCGAGGGCGATGGCGGTGATGGCATCATCTGCGAGGCCTGCGGCGAGGCGGGCGAAGACATTGGCCGTGGCCGGCGCGATGAGCAGGAGGTCCGCGCCATCGGCTAGCTGAATGTGGCCGGGCCGCCAGCTTTGCTTTTCATCGTAGAGGCCGGCGACGACGGGGTTTCGTGTCAGGGTCTGGAGTGTCAGCGGGGTGATGAACTCCTGCGCGTCCACCGTCATGATCGCAGTGACGGAGTGGCCGGCTTTGGTGAGCAAACTGGCAATGTCCGCGGCCTTGTAGGCGGCGATGCTGCCGGTGATGCCGAGGAGGATGTTCTTTTTCATACAGGGAAATCCACGCCGGTGTGAAGGCGGCGGCTGCGGCGGCGTTCGGCGTGGAGGATGCTTTGGAAGGCGGCGAGGTCGGCCTCGCGGGTGTGGCTGATGAGCGTGTAGGTGTAGTTGCGCCAGTGCTGCATTTCAGAAATGGCGTTGCGAAGCCGAAGATCGAGTTCGGCCTCGGACTCTGAACGGCGTCCGGCGAGCCTGGCGCGGAGATCCTCCATGCCGGCGGGCATGATGAACACATCCACCAGCGCGCGATGGACGGTTTCGTCCTGACATTCCCGCAACTGCGCGGCTCCCTGGATGTCGAGATCCATGATGACGTCCTGCCCGGCTGCGAGCGACGGCAGCACCTGGCTCTTCAGCGTCCCGTAACGCCGGCCATGCACCTGCGCGTGCTCCAAAAACTCCCCCGCCGCGATCTTGTCCACAAACTCCTCCTCCGTGAGGAAAAAGTAATCCCGCCCATGCTCTTCGCCGGGGCGCTGGGGGCGGGTGGTGCAAGAAACGGTGTAATAAACAGGCTCCACTGCGGTAGCCGCGCGGCACAGCGTCGTCTTGCCGCTGCCGGAAGGGCCGGAGACGACGACGAGCAAACCTTCACGTGTGGGATCGGGAGTCATGAGGGGGAAATGCAGAATGAAGAAGGCAAAATGAAGAAGGGAGAGGCTCAGTGCTTGGAGTTGTTGATGATGGTGACGAATATGGCGGTGAGTTGGCGGGCTTCGTCCAGAAGGCCGGCCATTCTGGTTGCGGTAACGGTGCTGGACTCCACCAGAAGTTCCAGCCAGTATTGCGTTTCGTCGAGTTCCTTGAGGCACTCGCCCATCTTCGGAATGAACTCTGGCCGGGCACGCCCGCGATTCGCCTCTCTGTAATTTGCTCCGACGGAGGTTCCGGAACGCAGCACCTGCTTCCCCAGCACCTGGGCCAAGATTTCCTTCGGCAGCGAAGTGTACATCCTGATGATCCTCAAAGCGAAGGCCGTCGTTCGATCCTTCAAATCATGAGGCGGCTCCGGCTCTGCGTCATTGAAAACGTCATCCGCTCTCACCTCCTCTTCTGCTGGTTGTTCATTCTCCATATTTCATTCTGCGTTTTGAATTTGTTCCCTGATGCGTTCCACTTCCGTCTTCCCCGCCACCACGAGGTGCGCGATGCCGGCGTGGTTGGCTTTGCTGCCCATGGTATTGATTTCGCGGTGCATTTCCTGAGTGAGGAAGTCCAGGGGACGGCCTGACGGCTCGGGGCTTTTCAGGAGGCGGGCGAATTCGTCAAGGTGACCGCTGAGCCGCGAAATTTCCTCGCTGATGTCACTACGGTCGGCGAAAATAGCGATCTCCTTGAGCAGTCGCTCATCGTCGAGAGGGAGCGGCAGGCCGGCATCCTGAAGACGTTTGCGCATGGCCTCACGCTGAAGCTGCGGCACGCGCGGGGCTTCGCTCTGAATGCCCTCAAGAACATCGCGCACCACTTTCAGTCTCGTCTCGATGTCCTGTTTAAGATGCGCGCCTTCGCGAACGCGGGCCTGGTCCCATGCATCAAGCGCCTTGGCCAGGGTCGCCTCGATCAATGGCCGGACATGCTCAACTGAATGACCCGCGCCTTCCGTCACGGTGAACACGCCCGGAGCGCGCAGCATCGTATCCACGCTGATGCCGCGGCTGCCGAAAAATTCCGCGTCGAGCTTCGTCAACGCCTCGGCGTATTGCCGGGCGAGCCCGTGATCCACATGCAGTGACGCGCCGCTATCGCCCGAGTTTGGGGGGTCGCTTAAATTAACTCGACTCCGCGCCCGCTCGGCTTCGAC
>JANOZA010000199.1:0-1955 GCA_031429155.1 Verrucomicrobiota bacterium
CGCTTTCCAGAATGCGGGCGAGGCCAAAGTCCGCCACGTGCGGCGCACCAGCGGCATCAAAGAGAATGTTCGCCGGCTTCAAATCGCGGTGCAGCACGCCGCGGCTGTGCGCATGGGACACGGCCCGCGCCACCTTCACCATGATCTCCGCAACGCTGCGGTTGGGCAGTGGCTTTCCTTTCTCCAGCCGCGAAGCGAGCGATCCGCCCTCCATCAGCGGCATGGTGAAAAAGGGCAGGCCATCCACTTCTCCAAGCTCATACACCGGCACGATGCCCGGATGCTCCAGGCGGGCCACCGCCTCGGCCTCCGTGCGAAACCGCATCACCTCCGACTCCCCCGCCGCCTCACCGCCTCGGATCATCTTCAGCGCCATCGTGCGGCCCAGCTCCCGGTGCCTCACCCGCCAGACCACGCCCATCCCGCCGTGGTCCAGTTCCTCCAGCAGATCATACTCGCCCAGCCGCCGCACCGGCTCGCGATCCATCTCCTCCAGCCGCGAGAGCACACACCTGCCGCAAATCCCGGAGGATGACAGCGTGGCCTGACATGAAGGACAGAGGGACATGGCTCAATTAGGATCAAACATCACGCCAGCACCCTCGCAAGGTAGCGCACTTCTTCATCCACATCCTCACCGGGGGCCAGCGTGGCCGCTATTTCCTCGCGCATGAGCCGGGCGAAGCGGCGGCGCATCCGATAAATGGCTGACCGGAGCGCCGTCTCGGACTCACCGAGCCTCGCGGCGAGTTCGCGTCCGGAATTCTCGCCGCCATCCCACATCAGATACTCGCGCAGCACGACAAACCGCTCCGCCCGTCCCGCAGCGGCATATTCGGCCGCCAGCCTCGTGTTCGTCTGCTGCATCACCGCCTCCGCCCAGTGACGGTCATAGGCGGCTTCCGGTTCCGGCGCAGCCACAGCCTCCCGCGCGATGCCGCCAGCCAGGACTTCATCGAGCGGCACCGTCGCCTGACCGCTGCCGCGCTTCATCCTCGCCTCGTCACGCCGTGCATTGGCGAGGTGATTCTTGAGACATGCCAAAAGGAAGGACCGGAAGCGCCCCTTCTCCGGGCTCACGCCGGCCAGCCCTTCCCGGCGCAGCAGGTCGGCGAAGAAATCCTGAGTCTCATCCTCCGCCGCTTCCCGGCTCATGCCGCTGCGGATCAGATATCCGAAAACCGCCGGCCAGTAGAGACGGCACAGTTGTTCCAGTGCGCCCGCCGCATTCTCGCCCTGACGCGATGCCTCCAGCACCACCGACCAACAGGTGGTGTGCATGACGCGAGCATCAGCGGGCAATGATTCAGGAGAGGGCATGACGTGACCGCCGTTATGACTCGAAACGCTCCCGATGGCAATCCTCTTCACGGTGCGAGCCGCACCTCGATCCGAAAGAAGCGCCGGCCTGGCACCGTCACCTGCACGCTGAGAGGCAGGCGGCGGGAAGCCGCGCCATGAAAGGGAGGGGCTGCGCGGGCATCTTATACCGGCTCTGGAGGGCGGCTGTCCAATTCAAGTTGAGGAAAATCATTTGAACGAAAACGATTTAGTTTGTGTCAGAGGACGGAATCTGAATAATCCGGCGCAAATCCAACCTGCGGCCCTGCCGTTCATCCGCTGCCACACTCATGAAGCCCTGTTCACTTCTTCCCGCCGTCCTCCTCGCCGCCGCCTCACCACTCATGGCCCAGTTGCCGTTGGCAAATTTCGAGCATCCGGCATGGGCCGTTGGCTCCACGCCTTACGTCGTCATCGGCAGTGCTGCGTCCCCGGTGTCCCGCGCACAGTCGTTCTCAGGGGCTCAAAGCGTCGAAATCCCCGCCGCCATCACGGGTCCGCTCAATTTCATCCAGGTGGATGCTGAAGGACCCGGGGGGGGGGGGGGTACACTTATTTTAAGTACGGGGCAAACCAACAGCCCTTACCGGGCCCACTGGCTTCGGCCTCGACCC
>JANOZA010000200.1:0-1647 GCA_031429155.1 Verrucomicrobiota bacterium
CCGCGCCACCACCCCAAGCGGCCCTCGCGTTCTAACGCCCACCAAATTACCCCCCGCCGCCGCCGCGAAACCCGCCGCCGCTCCGCCCCGCGCGCTCCCAACTGCTGTTTTTAGGATAAATGGGGCGCGCCTGCACGGTCACTTGAGTGAGGTCCTTTGGAATTGCGATCGTGTATTTACCTTCGATGAGCTTCGCCGGTTCCTGCCGCGCCCACGAGCTCTCCGGCTTCCAAGTGCCGACATGCCCGGGCAGCGTGCCCCGAATCCACAACTCGAAGTCGGGAAACCCCACCTTCCCTCGGAGCACGCGCGCATCAAGCACGAGGTCCACCGTCGGTAGCGGACGAATCTCCACCGCAACCGGCGCATCGTTCTTTGCCACGATGACGGGATTCGCAAACGCCACGGCGAGTTCCTTCGCACCGAGGTCGCGCGTGAGGACTGCCAGCATGTATTTTCCGGTCGCGATGGACGGGATGGAAAAGTTTCCGTCGGCATCGGTGCTCGTGAGTTTCGCGGGAGCGGGGCCTCGGCTTTGCCAGTCGAGTTGCTTGCACCAAATGCCCACCTTCGCCAGCCCGGCGCCATCGAGTCCAAAGACGCGTCCGGTCACGCTGCTGCCTTTCGCAAACTGCATCACACCCACGTCGCCGCCCGCCGGCACTTTGGTATTCAGCGGAGCGAACCCATCGCTGCTGGCGAAGGCTTCGTAGTTCGTCGCCACCCAGCCCCTCGGCACTTCGATGGAAAATGTTCCGTCTGCCGCCGTCGTCACTGGCTTTGGCAGGTCCGGAATCCCTTCCCCGCGAAACTTCCACCGCTCAATTCCATCATCCACGCGCACCTGCACGCCCGCCGCCGCCGTGCCATCCGGTTTGAGCACCTTGCCACGAATCATCGCACTCGCTGCTGCGACCTCCACCGCCACCTCGCCCGTCTCCGGCCCGCGCACATTGCCGAGATGAAATTTCACCCGCACCGTCTCCGCACTCATCACCACACCCGCGACCGGCCAGTCCGGCGTCAGCGGCTTTCCGTCCGCGCCGCGTCCGACCCCGAACAACACCGGCGGCCCCGCGAACTCGATGTGCTCGCCCGCCTTCAGCGTCACGGGGAAACTCGCATCCGTGCCCGTGAGCCACACTTTCCGCGTTTCGACGAACGTCTTCCCGTCCGCCGAGTGAACGGTCGGCTCCAGCACATTCAGCGAAGTGCGGACGTGCATCTCCTTCGTCGCGCCGGAAACATTTCGCAGCACCAGCAGCGGCTTCACCGTCTCGCCGAGTTTCGCGCGCTGCGGGATGAGCATCCCCGAACGCAGCCCGTCGCCCTCCGGCCCCCACGCGACGAGATCCTCCGCCTTCCAATCCGCCAGCCCGCGCGACTCCGCGACGACTTTGGAAAGCGCCTGCCACTCCGCGCTCCACTCGCCTTGCGCCCGCACCACGAGGGCGTTTGCGGGCTTCACATTGTCCGCGCTCTTTACACCCGCTTTGAGCATCACGAAATCCGCGCGGCCCGAATTGCCCGGCGAGGCTCCCTGCTGGCTGGGAAGGAGGTCGCGCTCGGCGAAACGTGGAATCGGGCCGGGCTGGAAATCCTTGTCGCCCGCGAGGCGGACGTGCTGCGGCTCTTCGCCTGCGCGGA
>JANOZA010000201.1:0-3263 GCA_031429155.1 Verrucomicrobiota bacterium
CCGGTGACGAGCAGCGCGCCCTTCGGGCCGGGGCGAGCGACGACGATGGACCATTCGACTTCCACCTCGCCGGTATTTTTGCCGCTCTTATTGGTGATGCCGATGCCCAGCAGCATGGTGAGTTCCTCCGACTTGAGCTTCGGGCGGGTGATCTTGTCTTCGCGGTCACTGACTTTGCGCTCGACTTTTAGTTCCACGGGATCGGCCAGAGCGGAGCCGGTGAGGAGGGCAAGAAGTGCGAGGCGGAGAAGGTGGCGGAGGGTGTTCATGGGATGTTCGAAGGTTATTTCGTAAGCTGGAGGATTTTGTTTCAGTAAAGTTGAGGTCTGCCGGGCTTAGCGTTCTCTGAGAACGCGGAAGAATAGCCGGGGGAAGCTGATGTGGCTGGTGAGGACCTGATACCCGGCAGCATTGCTGCTCGTCATGCCGGTGGCAAAGAGCGTCCACGGCTGCTGGAGATTGGGGGAGGACTGGATGCCGTAAGTCGCATACGGTTCGGCGGCCCAGACGATCGTGAACTGGCGCTGATTGCCGGCGACGCCGCGGTAGGCGAGTTTGGTGATGCGCGGGGTACGGTCCACGGGTGCGCCGAGAAGGTCCACTTCGGCGATCTGCATGGCGTCGGCACCGGCATTGGCGAGGGAAGGGAAGAGGACCTGGTAGCGGTCGCAGGCGGGCGGTGCGTCGGTGAAGCGAAACTCCTGCGTGGCAAATCGCCCGCTGAAAGCCGGCACGGTGCCCGCAGCGATGGGCTGCCACGGGCGATTCCCTGTGCGGCCCAGCACGGTGAAGGTCGCGGGGTCGCGCCCGGGCACATCATTGGCGGAGGTGAGGCGCAGGCCGGTGAGGCGAGTGACGCCGAGCGCGGGCACGATTTCCAGTCCGGTGTTCAGCATTGGGATGTTCAGATACTTTGTGCCGGTGTCGTCATCGAGCGCCTTGTCCACACCTTCAGCGGGATTCGGATTGTCGGCGAAGGGCAGCGCGGTGACTTCATCCACGGGCGTGGTGATTTGTCCGTCCGGCGGAATGGGGCCGCCGGCGCGGCAGTGCTCGCATCCACCTGCGCGTAGGTGCTCAACCCTGCGAAACCGGCTGTTAATTCGTAGCCCGAGAGATTGCCCGCCACCGTGTGCCCCGTCCGGTTCCCCACGGCCACGGTGAGAGTATAGACCGTGTTCGGCTGAAAGACATGCGGCGTGTTTTGGAAGACGGCCGCTCCGTCCTCCATGCCCAGCGTGTTGAGGCCCTGCGGCGCGAACGAGGGGACGCGCTCAATAAAGGAACTGTTGGCCGCAGAGTTGGTGTTGCGAACCCAGCCGCCGGTGAGCGTGTAGGTGAAGCCATTGGCCGCCAGCGCCGGGCTTTCAAAACCGGCATTGCCCACCGGCAGCACGGCGGCCTGCGTGAATGGCGTGAGACCCGCCAGCAGCAGGAGAGAGAGAAGGAGAATTTTCATGGGAATGTTGGAGCGAGGATTCAGGTATGCACAGGGTAATGCCCCGTCTGCATCCTGTTTCGGCAAAGTTTCCTGAAAAAGTATTCGCAGCACGCTGCACTGGGAGTGGCGTGCCTCTGGCCGCCATTTTCAACTCCCCGCCGCAGGCGCACTTCAAATAGAGTGGCCTGCGGCATGGCAATAAATGGCAGCCAGAGGCACGCCACTCCCCAGTGGTCAACTCACGGCGCGGCCTGCACTTCAAAGGCCCCGAG
Organism: Verrucomicrobiota bacterium; assembly: GCA_031429155.1. Taxonomy (GTDB): domain Bacteria; phylum Verrucomicrobiota; class Verrucomicrobiia; order Verrucomicrobiales; family V1-33; genus V1-33. Next base: position 1,714 of record JANOZA010000201.1, read on the forward strand.
ATCCGGGGCGGCGGTGCCGTCGCCATTGCCGTCCCGGCTGCGGGGCAGGCCGCGCTGATCCGTTGCCACGTCCGGCGTCGCGGCGGCGGCATCCATCGCGGGACTGCCAGGAAGCAGTGCCATCGTCTGCGTGAGGCCGCCATTGGATGCGAGTGGAGCGAGGAGGGGATCGCCCGTCGTGAGATTGGGGCCGGACTGAGCGATGTCGCCGACAAGATTCCCGGTGCCGGGGACCATGGCGGTGTTTCCGGCGACGACGCAGTTGGTGATGGTGACCTGGCCGGCCGCGGCGCGAATGCCGCCGCCGCTGCCCCGCTCGCGGCCGCCGGGACCGGCGCCGCGGGCATTTTCCACGGCGTTGCCGGCGATGGTGCAATGTGTGAGGGATACGGTGGCCCCGCCCGCAGAGGGGGAGATGCTGATGGCCCCGCCTCTGCCGCCCTCGGAGATGTTGGCGGTCATCGTGCAGTTCACTGCTGTGAGGCGGGGGCTGGAGCCTTCGAGGTTGATCCCGCCGCCGTGGAACTGCGTCGTGTTGCCGGCAATGGTGCAGCGCAGCAGCGACAGGGAGCCGGTGCTGTAAATCGCGCCGCCATTGCTGCGGGACGAGTTGTTCAAGAGACTGCAATCCGTGAGGCTGGCGTGGCCTTCGTTGAAAATGGCCCCGCCGCCGACCTGGTGGAGACGGTTCCCCTCGCCTCCGTTGCCGCCGGTCAAGATAAGGCGCGTGAGCGAGACCTCCGCGCTTTTCCCCACGATGAAAATCCGGGCGCCGCCCGCGTTACCCAGGATCGTGACGCCTCCGGAAATGTCACCGGCATCAAGGTGCAGGCTCTTCGTGAACTCGATTTCGCCGAGGGTTTCGCGCAGGATGATTTTGCTGGCGGCCGCGTGGTTGAAGACGGCGGGATCGAACGAGATGCGCCCGCCCTTCTGTAGCGCGAGCACGGCTTCGCGCAGCGATAGGCCGGTGCCGGGAGTTTCGGAATCGAGTTCATCCGCCGCCGTGGTGACGACAATGTGCGGAGACATTCCCCCGGTCGGCGGCCCAGTCTCCCTTTCCGCTATCGCCCACGCGGCAAACAGCACCGCGCTGGAGGCCGCGATCCCCGCCAACGCCGCATGAGCCGGGTGGCGACGCGCCCATTTCACCGCCCGCACTACCAAGCCCGCCGGGCGGGCGCGCACCGGCTCGCCGCGCTGCCAGCGGTCCAGATCATCCGCGAACTCCGCCGCCGTGGCGTAGCGGGCCGCGGGCGATTTCTCCAGGCACTTCATCACCACCGTTTCGATGTCGCGATCCAGCGATGGCTTCACCGAGCGCAGCCGGGGAGGTGCGGACTCCGCGACCTGTTTCAGCAGCGTGATGAAGTCCTCGCCGTCGAACGCCCGCCGCCCGCCGAGCAGTTCATAGAGCATCGCGCCGAGACTGTAGATGTCCGCGCCGGGCGTCAGGGCGCGGTTCTCGCCGCGCGCCTGCTCCGGTGCCATGTAGTGCGGCGTGCCCATGATCTGGCCGCTCACGGTCAGGCTGGAATCCAGCCCGATCT
>JANOZA010000202.1:0-4046 GCA_031429155.1 Verrucomicrobiota bacterium
AGCCTCCGGCTTGGCAATGCCTGCCGTACTTCCGTATAAAGCTCAGGGCACCGCCCTGAGCCTTATACGGAAGTCCGCCGCCCTGACCCCGCCAGGGGTCATAGCTATTAGCGAGGCGTCGCAGACGCCTCGTCAGCCGCCTTCCGATCCCCCGACCCCGGCAGGGGTCGCAGCGTGGGACGCACTCAAAGACAGCGCGAAGGCGCCTTCCGATCCCCCGACCCCGGCAGGGGTCGCAGCGGTTTCTGATCCTGGCTCGGCTTGTGAACGGGACGGCGCTGGCATTTGCCTTCGGCTGTCTCCGCTCCGCTCCGGCTCTCCGGGATGCGGACTTCTCGGGGGCGGTATGAGGCGTCTGCGCTCGTCCCTCGCTCCGACGCCTCGCTAATGGCTGCGGCCCCTTGATGGGGTCTCCGACTTCCGTATAAGGCCCGGGGCACCGCCCCGAAGCAGCGCAGGTTTTTACGCGACGATTTGTGAAGACACAGCCTAAACCCGGCCGATCAATGGTGGTAGCGAGGCAGGGCCTGGCTCACCCAGGCCAGAGTTCGCCGCTGAGGCGGTCGCAGTGGCGGACGAGTTCCCGGAGTTCGGCGGAGGGTTCGGAGTCATCCTGATAGAAGGCAATGCCGGGCATCCCGGGGTAGCGGGATTTGATTTCGCGCAGTTTTTCCTCCAGCCACCGGCCGGTGAGGTGCTCGCCTTTGGCGTTCTTTTGGGCGGTAATATGTCCGAAGCAGAAAATGGTGCGATCGAGGGTGCCGGCGGATTTAGCGGCTTCGCACCGGCGGATGGCTGTGTCCCAGTGGAGGAAGGATTCCGGACCGTACTTTGGGGCGGCGTGGGTGTAGCCTTCGATGATGGCGAGATCCACGGTGCGGTCTTTAATAAGCGCGGTGAGGGCCGGACGGAGATCGGTGTACCAGACGGCGGTGAAAATTGTCGGATCTGCCATCCTCGCCGCACGCAGGCCGGTGGCGATCCATTCCTCGACGCCGTCCTTTTTCGGCTGCGGCCATTCCACCAGCCGACGGCGAGGAAGACGGGCAGCGCCATGCCCATGCGCAGCGCAAGGACGGTGATGCTGTCCGCGCCTTCGGCATAGGCGAGCTTGGCGAAGATGCCCTTGGTGCAAAAGCAGACGGAACTGCCGGCGACGATGAGAAACGTGACCAGGGGCGACGGGGTGGACTTGCGGTTCATGGCAACAAAAAAGCCCGCTCGGTGAGGAGCGGGCTGCGGGTGGTGATGGAGATGAAAAGAGAAACCAAATCAGCACCGCGCGCGCCCGCTGGCGATCCAGAGGCGTGCCCAAATGCTGATGATGGAGGTGAAGATGTTCACTGCGTCTGCAAGACTACGAAAGGCCCGGGAGGTCAACCGGAAGCACCGGGGCTTGCGGTGCCGGCTGCGCGATGGGCAACCCCTTCGGCGGCGACTGGTTCAGCCAGGAGCAGGGAAGGAACCGTTGACACAAAATGAATAGCAAAACCGGGCAACATACTTCCGTTCTTTCGAACTCTCATCCACCGCTGGCCCCGTTCCGCTTTCTTGGAGAATTGCCTGCACTTTTTTGAGCTGCTCCGCAGACGAATAGGCTGCAATGAAGCGGATGGCTAGTAGTCTCATGCAGCGGGGGGGGGGGGCAGGCCGAGATGACACCAAAACTACAGGCCCGATGTCATCGGCAACAAAACGGAAAACGAACAGCCTTTGCCGAGTTCGCTCTCGACGGTGACCGTGCCGCCGTGGGCTTCGGCCAGCGTCTTCACAATCGCGAGGCCAAGCCCTGCGCCTCCGCCAGCGCGGCTGCGGGATTTGTCCACGCGGTGAAAGCGGTCGAAGAGGCGCGGCAGATGCGCGGGCGGGATGCCTTCGCCGGTGTCCGTGACTTCGAATACGACGCCACCTTCGATGGCGGCGACAGACAGCGCGACGCTCTCGCCCGCAGGCGTATGGCGCAGAGCGTTGGAGATGAGATTGCCGAGGATTTGTTCAATGGCGGGGGCATCTGCGTGGACTGGCAGCGCGTCGGGGGACTCTGCGGAAAACGCGACACCTTTCTCCTCCGCCGTGCGCGTGAAGCGGTGCTGGACTGCCCGCAGGATGGCCGCGGCGTCGCATGGCGCGCGGTGGATGAGTGGCTGCCCGGCATCCGCGCTGGCGAGGGCGAGCAGGTTTTCGGAAAGGCGGGAAAGGCGCTCGATTTCCTCGCGGCAACTCGTGAGGGCAGCGCGGTAGTCGTCGGCGCTGCGTTCGCGCCGGAGCGCGAGGTCTATCTCACCGCGCAACACGGCGAGAGGCGTGCCGAGTTCATGCGCCGCATCGGCGATGAACCGGTGCTGCGCGGCCTGCACGCCCTCGGATTCGCGACGCAGCCGCTGGGCCGCTGCGAACACAGCAGTGCGCAGCGCGGCGATAAAGAGCACGCCGAGTCCGGCGAGCGACGCGACCATGACCCATGTGAATGTCGTCAGCGCGCGCGCGGCATCCGGCAGCGGCAGGCCGGTCTGTGCGTAGCCGTGGAATTTGATGCCCGCCTCAGTGCCGAGGCCGGTGTAGATGGGATAGACGACGAGCCGCATCGGGCGGCCTCCCGAGCCGTGGACATCGCGCGCCATCCAGCCTTGTTCCGCAGCGGCGGCGGAGGAAAGTTTCAGGTCGGTCGGCGTATTCGCCGACTGCGCGACGAGACTGCCGTCGAGCGCAAAGACCTGCATGAAGATGTCGCGGTTATAGTCGGCATGGTTTCGCGTGAGCAGGTCGGCGAGATTTCCCGGCCAGCCATCGTTCGCCTCGATGTGCTCGGAGAGCAGGTCTGCGAGGTAGCGCGAGCGGTCGCGCAGCGAAAGATCGAGGAAGGCGAGGTTCACCTTTTCCTCTGCCGCGAGCGTGCGCGCGACCCATCCACGCAGCACGACGCCAGTGAGCACGAGCAGCGCACCGAGGAGCAGGGCGAAGAGAGTGATGAGGCGGCGTTCGTCGCGGTTCATGCGGGGTCGCGGAGGACATAGCCCGCGCCGCGCACGGTGTGCACGAGCGGAGTGCCGAGAGCGTGAATTTTTTCGCGCAGGCGATACACGGTCACGTCCACCACATTGCTCATGGCATCGAAGTTTTCGTCCCACGCGTGCTCGCTGAGCGTGGTGCGGGTGACGACGCGGCCTTTGTGGCGCAGGAGGTATTCGAGAATGGCGAACTCCTTCGCCGTAAGGTCCACGCTGCGACCGCCGCGGATGACTTCGCGCTTCTGCGGGTGGAGCGTGAGGTCGCCGGTGCGCAGAAGCACATCTTGCTCCGGCGCGGCGCGGCGCAGCAGGGCGTGGATGCGCGCGAGCAGTTCTTCGAAATCGAATGGCTTCTTCAAATAGTCATCGGCCCCGCCGTTCAGCCCGCGCAGTCTGTCCTGCAATGCCCCGCGCGCCGTGAGCATGAGCACCGGCGTGCGGCGGCCTTTCGCACGCATTTTATCCAGCACTTGAAAGCCATCCATGCCCGGCAGATTCACGTCGAGAATCACCGCGTCGTATTCATTTTCCACCGCCCGCCACGCGCCATCGTCTCCATCGCCTGTCGCATCCACGGCAAAGCCTTCCTCGCGCAGCCCGCGCACGAGCAGACGGGAGAGTTTGGCGTCGTCTTCGATGAGCAGGAGTCGCATGGCAGCTATTTTATCCAGCCGCTGTAGAGCGACCACCCGATCCACCCACCCGCTCCCGGCGCTTCTTTGTCGAGCGTGCGCGTTTCGCCGCTGCGGGTTTCGCGGACTTTGTTCAGCGCGGTGTGCTGGTCGAAGGCAATTTCCCGGATGCCGGCGAGCGAGAAGCTGGCGTCTTCCACGATGAACGACGGGCGCGGGTCCTTCTCGTCCTTGGTGCCTCCGTAGTTGAAGACGCCGAGAATTTCTGTGCGACCGCCAGCGCGCGTGGCGATGCGCACGCCATTGCCTTCGTGCTTCACGCCGAGGCACCAGAGCACTCCGCCGTCGTTTTGCTCGAGACCGGTGTCGCTTGTGCCTTCAGGATTAAGATGGCGCGCCCAGCAAT
>JANOZA010000203.1:0-14960 GCA_031429155.1 Verrucomicrobiota bacterium
TTCGAAGCTGCCGCTGATGACGCCGCCGGTGAATGAGGTGGGGGTGATGCCGAAGACGGACTGCGGTGAGTAGGGATCGGTGCCGGCGAGCCATTCTTCGTAGTCGGGGTAGCCGTCGTGGTCGGTGTCGGTGATGGCGTCGGCGTTGCCGGGGGTGCCGGCGACGGTGCCGGCGGGTTGCCAGCCTAACTTGAGGGTCCAGAGGTCGGGGGACTGGTTTTCATCGGCGGTGACGAGGGAGAAGCCGCCGCCGTCGGTGGCGGGATACCAGTCGTCTTCGTAGCTGTAGTCGAGGACTTCTTCGTTGTTGGCATCAAGGAGGACGACGCGCTCGCCGGCGTTGTCGAGGCTGCCGTTGTAGGTGCCGGCGATGGTGACGGTCGGGTAGCGCTGGGCGAAGGCGGCGGCGTTGCGCACGAGGACGGCGCGGGTGCCGGGGGTGAGGGTGCCGGAGGTGAAGGTGAAGGTGATGCCGTTGCTGAATTCCACGCCGGCGAGCGGCACGGGCGTGGTGGCGCTGATGTTCTTCAGTTCGATGAACTCGTATTCCTCGGTGCCGAAGGTGTCGCCGGGTTTCGCGCCGGGGTTGTACATCATTTCGGTGACGCGGAGGAAGTTCTGCGCGGCGGAGGGAGCGCCGGTGTAGGTGGTGGTGGCCACGAGGCGCAGTCCGTCCATGAGCGTGAGCGTTTCGCCGCGGGCGGAGAGCTGGCCGTTGTAGTTGCCCTGGATGAAGAGGCCCTCGTTGCCTTTGGGTGAAGTGGTGCGGGCGCGGAAGGCGTTCACATCCGGCGAGAGGTAGAGCGTGCCGCCGGCGGGGATGACGGTGCCGGGCTTGAGCGTGTGATTCACGGCGCCGCTGATGACCCAGTTGCTCACGTCCACGGCGACGGCGTTGGGATTCACGAGCGTGAAGTATTCCTCCGCCTGATTGTGGCTGGAGGGATCGAACACGACGGTGCCGAAGTTCACGGTGATGGTCGGACTCTGTGACGGCGGGAGCACGGCCTGACTGAACATGTAGGTGCGCCGCTGCGGCAGATAGTCATTGCGGATAATGTCCACCGCCTGTGCCATCGTCTGCGGCGTGCCCCAGGTGCTCCAGAGACCGCTGAGGCGTTCGTAGTCGGCCTCAGGCTGCACGAGCGTTTGGAGGCTGTTGAGTTGATTCTCCACCCAGCGGTTGGCGGGCGGCACGGAAGTTTGATTGAGAATGGTATCCGCCAGCGTGCGCAGCCGACGAAGATACATCGCCCGGAAGTTGGCGTGACTGCCGTCGCTGAACGGGGTCATGAACTGATTCCCCTGGCCTACGAAGAGCGACGTGTCCCAGGTCATGGTGTCGCGGTAGTAAGTCTCAGATGGACGCCACACACGACCATAACTGAGGTCCACGTCCCACGGCAGCGGACGCCACTCGCGGTTCCCCTCGCTGTCGCGATAGACGTAGTAGTTCTTGTGGCAGCAGTCGTCGTTGCCGGTCATGATCTGCGCCGTGAGATCGTTGATGGTCTCCGGCACGCCTGCGTTGTCATAGAGGTAACGTTCGCGTGTCACGCCAGTGCTGCCCAGCCCGGCCATGAAGGCCGCGAGGTCGGCATTGCTCTCCCATTTGCGGCTCTTCTTCTCACCGGCGGCCGGGCTGTAGAAAGAATCGTACATCTTGTAGAGCGCGCCCTGGTCGTCGAGACCCGGCGCACGCTGAAGGTAATCGGTGTCGCCATCTTCGACCATGTGGGCGACGGAGTAGAATACGTTATTTCGCCGCACCTGCACGGGGCGGGCCCAGTGGCCGGGCACGCCGGCGGCGTCGAACGTGGCGTAACTGAGGAGATTCCGCAGGTTGGCTTTGTCGGGATAAGTGGTGAGCAGATTGAAGCTGTTCACCTTTGGAGAACTGTTCAGCGGCGCAGTGTCCCATTCGAGTTTGAAGCCGGTATTGAGGTCGAAATCGTAGCTCTTCTTAGGGAAGCCAGTGCTGCTCTGTCCGTGCAGGTCGGCGGCGACATTGTCGAGAAACTGGCCGTTGAAGAAGACGGCGCATCGCCCGCCGCCAGCGCCGTCGTGCGCCGCGGCGTTGTTGGTGAACCAGTGCAGCACGGGCAGTTGGCCGCCGGCTACGGGATTGGCGACGGCGACGACCGTGCCCCAGTATTCCGGCGAGTTCGCTGGATTCGAGTAGGGCGGACTCTTGGTCAGGTCGCCGGACAAATCCGTGGCCGTGATGCGCCAGCGCACCATCTGGCCGTGCGTGGAGGCAGCGGCGGGAATCGTCGCGCCATAGAAGCCGTCGCCCGCAGGGCCGTCGCCGCTGAGGCCGTCGTCCAGCATGGTAAGCGAAGCCTCGGGGCCATACATGACGCGGTAAGTCATGGTCACGGTATTGACTGCTTCCAGCGTCGGCCGCACGCGGGCGGTGACGACGATGTTGTCGGCATCGGCCATCACCGGTGAGTCTGTGACCGCGGTGACAAGCGGGCCGATGTTCTGGGATCCGGTTCCGTTGACCAGGCCTGGCGTGGGAATGGTGAAATACACGCGGCCATTGGGATCGGCGGTGATGATCGTGCCGATGATTTCGGGCAGGAGGAGGAAATCAGAGTCGGCGGCGCTGGCATTGAGTCCGTGAAAGGCGAGGAGGTTGCTGCCCGGCGTAAGCAGGAAGCGGTTCGGCGTGATGTCGAATTCCTCAAACGTGCCCGCCAGCGCCGTCGCGCGCGCTCCCGTGGCGGCGGAATTCCATGTCAGGCCCGTGGAGGGCTGCTGTTCCACGGTCATGGCGAGGTAGGAACCATCAGCGCCGTCCGTGGTATCCCCGCCCACGCCGGTGGCGTCCATTACGAGGTCGAGCGAGTCATTGATCTGCACATCCGGCACGCTGACGTCGGCAGTGTAACCCACGCCGTCTGTTCCGGCGACAACCTGCGACCAGACGGTGCGGCCATTGTGTTTGAGATGACCGGTGATGCCGGTGCCGAAGGGGTTGGTCTTATAAATACGCACCCGGGCCGTGACGGTGCCGGAAGTCTCAGCTACCCAGCGCCGGATGTTGTGCTGGATGCCGCCGGTGCTGTTGCTGCCATTGGGATGGCCGCCCCCCGCATCGAGCGAAGTCCACGGAGGATTGCCCGGGCGGAAGGCCCACACTGCCGGAGCGTAGCCCCAGGTGGGATCGTTGTTGGTGAAGTCCTCGCGCTCGTAGGTGCCATTGGCATCGCCGGCCTGACTCCAGTAGCCGTAAAACCAATTGCTCTGCCCCTGCACGCCGCTGAAGTCCGCCACGCTGTCGGCAAAGAATCCACCTGCTGCCGCCACCGGCACGCTGCGCCGCGCGACTTCGGTGCCATTCAGGAACGCGACAAACCCGTCGTCGAACTTCATGCGCAGTTTCAGCGAATCGAAGGTCGAGGCTGGTCCTGTGACGGGCACGCGGAGATAGGCCGACGCATTTACGCCATACATGAGCGGCTGAATATTCCCCGCACTGGCGTCAATGTTGTCGGAGAACTGCGTCACCTGCGAGATGGCGACCGTGAAGGCTGAGCCATCCGAGCCGTCGTCCGTTCCGCCCCCAAGTCCCACGGGTGTGAGCGCCACGTCTATGTTGTCGCCGATGACAGCGCCGGGGATGATGAATGTGCGCGTGACACCGGTGGTGTCCGTGCCGGCGATGGCCACTGTGTCCTTCAGCGTGCCATTGTGATAGGCGCGAATCGTCACACCTCCGCCGTTGGGATTTCCTTTCCAGACTTTGTAAGAGACGCTGAGCGAACCGGTGATGGTGCTTGTCCATCGGCGGATACACCATTGCTCATGACCCGGAGTGCTGTTGGTGCCGTTGGGATGGCAGGCCGTTTGACCCAGTTCGGTCCACGGGCCGGATGCTGCGGGATTCAGGTCCCAGCCTCCGCCGTTCCAGTGATTCGTGCCGCTGACGACATTGCTGCCGTCGTTGAGGAAAGCGGAAAAATTCGCCGCCTGATAGGTCGCGTCCCCGTCCGTGGTCAGGTTGTAGTAGCCGTAGCTCCAGCCGCGGTAGCCCTGAGTGCCGCTGGCAGACCAGTCGGCCACGCTGTCGGCCTGTGGCGTGAGGGTGATGTTTGGCGGCAGGGTGTTGTTCAGGATGCGCGCGGAAAACAGAGAGCCATCCGAGCCGTCGTCCGTGGCACCGGTGGGACCGACCGGCGTGAGCGCGATGTCTATCTTGTCGGAGACCGCTACATTGCTCAGCACCGTGCTGCGGGTGAAGCCCACGCGATCCGTGCCCGCCACGCTGGCGCTGTCTTTCTCCACGCCATTGAGGAAAATCTTTGCCGTCGTGCCCGTGCCGCCGCTTCCGGCCTTCGCAAGATTCCAGTCCACCGTCACCGGGCCGCTTACCGTGCTCGTCCACCGGTGAATGACCCAGTGCTCGTTCGTGTTGTTCGTGCCATTCGGATGCCCTGAGCGCGCTGTAATCTGCGTCCAGGGAGGATCAGCCGGCCCCAGCGACCAGGCTCCTCCGGAGAGCGTCCAGTTGGCATCGGTGGAGTTGAAATCCGCAGTGCTGTAGAGGCCATTCGCGTCGCCCGTCTTGTTGTAATAGCCGTGACTCCAGCCGTTGGTGTTCTGAACGCCCGTGCCATAGTCGGCGATGCTGTCCGCCGCCACACTGGAACCGATGGTCGCTGCGCTGATGACCGCTGTGAAAATGGAATTCGCATCCGCTGTTTCGGCACCATTCGGATCAATCGCGAAATCCAGCAGCGAGCCGTTGGTGACATCGGCGATGACCGAATAGCCTTCGCTCGAATTGTTGACAGTCCGCGAAAAAATCTGGACTCCGTTGAGCCAGATGCGTGCGATGATTCCATTGCTGCCGGCATTGATGTGCCCCACCAAGCCGGCAATGCGCAGGCGACCCGTGTAATTGCACGTCCAGCGGCGCACCGGCCAGTCCTGGTTCGTGATCAGGCTCGGCGTGCCGCCTGTGGCGGTGAGCGCCGTGACCGGCGTCGTAGTCGTGAGTTGCCAGTTGGTGCCGTTCCAAGCATTGGCCGCGCTCACGACATTGCCCGTGGTGCGCGGGAAACTGACGAAATCTGAGGTTTGGTAGATGCCGTCTCCGTCGCCGCTGCGGCGGTAGTACCCGTAGGTCCATCGCCGCGAGGTCTGGGTGCCGCTCGCGGACCAGTCCGCAACGCTGTCAGCCAGCGCGCCGCTGTAGACCTTCACATTGAACGCGTGTCCGTCGCAGCCGTCATTGGCCAGCGGCGTAATGACAAAGTCCACGCGCTGCCCGGTCTGAACATCGGCTTCCACGGCAAACTCCACCGGTGCCGCGCTGAACGTTGACTTATTATATACCAGAGCACCTTCGACATAAATCCTCAGACCCACGCCGTCGCCGCACTCCGCACCGTCACTGAGGTTGCCTACAAACCGCGCGCGTCCTGTGAATTCGCTGACCCAGCGCCGCACCGTCCAGTGTTCGTTGCCGCTGTTCGTTCCGTTCGGATGCCCGCCGCCGCTGTTGATCTCCGTCCACGGAGCACCGGTCGTGTTCAGGTCCCAAAACCCGCCGGTGAATTGCGCCCCGGTGAAGAGGGTCAAATCTCCCGGCTGGTAGAGTTGGTCCGCATCCAGTGTCTTGTTCCAATAGCCGTAGCTCCAGCCGCTCTGTCCCTGCACGCCGCTGAATTCCGTCACGCTGTCCGCATATTGCGCATATCCCTCCACTGGTGGCACCGGCGCATCATAGCCCACGCCGGTTTCCGCCGCAGTCCAGGTGCTGTCATTGAAAGCCGGTGCCGTCCACGTCGTCCCCAATGTGCCGCTGGACGGCACATGAACCTTTGCCGGCGCCCCCGCTGTCGTCACCACCGTCTCCGATCTCGTCACCGGCACACCGTAGGCCACGTCCGCGGCCTGCGGCGGGTAGGTGGGAGCAAACGCATGAGCCACCGTGCTGTCAGGTTTGGTCAGCGCCAGATACTCACCTCCCGCATCGAGTTTGAAGTTCGTGTGCAGTTCCCCTGCCGGATTCGTCCGGTTCTTCTCCGTCGCCCACACCAGCAGGAACCCCTTCGCAGGAATCGTCACGGCTGGAAACGTCCACTTATTCAGATTGTTCGACTTGTCCGTCAGGTGCCAGCCCGCCAGGTTCACCGAAGTGCCGTCCGGATTGTGCACTTCGATCCAGTCCCCCCGCTGGCCGTCCTCGTCCTGTTTGCCCGTGACATTGGAGGCGAGGAACTCTGAGATCACCGGATCGGCCTGGCAGGGCAGGGCGGCGACGAGGAGCAGGAATGAAAAGCGGAGGTGTTTCATGAAATGGAAGAGAGTCACATTCATAGAACGATAGCCTGCCGCTTGGCAAGAATTTCTCCCGGGAGAAATCCAGCCCGGACGGCACCTTGCAAATTCCATCCACGCCGCACGCGGACCGCGCGGCACAGGAACGGATTATAACCCGCAGCTACTTCTCCAGCCTGCGGATTCCACCGTTCCAGTCGAGCACGAGAATTTCTTTGTTCTCGTCCTCGCAAAAGGCAGCAGGCTTGACGAACGCGGCCTGCACGTCGGCTGGTTCGATTAGGGGGGTGTTGGAGATCACCTTCATAGGAGTGCCCTCCGCCTTTAGCGCCCAGATGCGACCACTGCCCCAGTCACCGTAGATGTAAGACTTCTGGAGTTCAGGGAACTTGCTGCCGCGATAGACGATGCCGCCGGTAATGCTGATTCCCTTGCTGCGATCATATTCAAAGAGCGGTTCCACGAACTTCGCGTCCGCCGGCGGTGCGTCGGTGCGCCGGATGAACGGGATCGTGCCCTCGCGGAAACTCCAGCCGTAGTTGCCGCCTTTGGTTATGATGTTGATCTCCTCGCGCTGCTCCTGACCGACATCGGCGCACCAAAAAGCGCCGGATTCGTGATCGAACGCAAGGCCCCATGGATTCCTCATGCCCCAGGTCCAGATTTCGCCGCGCGCGCCGTCTGTTTTCACAAAAGGGTTGTCACTCGGGATACCATACTCCCTGCGGCCGGTGCGGGTATCCACATCTATGCGGAGAATCTTGCCGTTCATCGCGAAGAGATTCTGTGCCAGCCGCGAGACGTCATCGCCTTTCCCTCCGTCACCGACGGAGAGGTAGAGCATGCCGTCGGGACCGAAGAGCATGTTGCCGGAGTTGTGATTCCAGAAGGGCCTCTGGATTTCCAGAACGATGCGCTCAGTGGCCGGGTCCGCCTTGTTGGGGTCGGAAGCGCTGACTTTCATCTCGCTGATGCGGTTAATCTTTGGACCCTGCTGTGCGTAGCAAATGTAGAAGAGTCCGTTTTCTTTGAACTTTGGATGGAACGCGAGGCTGATCAGTCCTTCCTCAAATTGGTTCTCCTCCAGCTTCCGGTCGGAGATGTCCAGAAAGACCGAAGTCTCCGACGAGGTTCGGTCCTTTGGCAGGATGACGATCTTCCCACGCTGTTGCACGAGGAAGAGCCGCTGCGTGCCGTCCGGCGGGATGACGAGGCTGACAGGTTTCTCTACCTTACAGGCGGCGAAATCCGGGGTGAGTTTCCATGCTGATTCCGCGGCGAAGGCGGTCGAGAAAAGTAAGGCGGAGACAGCGAGAGTGGATAGAATACGGTGCATACGCCCGGCCTCTCGCCGCGCTGCGCGCCGGTTCAAGCGCAGGATGGCAAATATCCCGTAGTGCTGCTGCGGGCGTTACCCGGCATCCCCCATCGTTACTTCCGCAGCTCCCTGAACTGCTCCAGTAATTTGGGATCGAAACTCTCCGCCACGTCCTCAAACCACAGCCCCCCGAAGTCATCATACTCCGGCGACTTCGCCGGCGGCCAGAAGATCCCCTGACGGATGCTGCTGATCACGCCCCGTGCGCAATTCATGGCCGAGGCGATGAGTTCATCATTCAGCGTGTCCCACATATTCACCGCGGTGTCGGAAGTGGCCGGCGGCAGGTTGATGTAGCATGCCTGCACTTCTCCGATGCCGCCGAACCGGCTCACCACCCATGCATAGACGGGAAGCTGCAGGTTGATCCATTTCTGCACCTTGCCGTCGTGGCTGCAAAGTTGCCAGTCCGGGATGTCGCCGCCGGCAGCACCGCGCAGGGCTTTGAGGTGTGCTTTGTCCGGCTCAGTGCCCTTGGCGCCGGTTTTGTAATCAATGACGCGGCGCGCACCGTTACGGATGTTGCGCTCAATGAGGTCAATCCGTCCGCTGATGAGCACGCCGTCCAGTTCCACGGGTTCGCTGCTGTCGGGCAGCTCCGGGAAGCTGACTTCCACATGCTCCGCACGCCAGCCATCCGCGCGTGCGGCGGCCTGTACACCGGCGAGCGCCTTGAGGCGTTTTCGCGCGCTCTCAAGCTGGATGACGATGGGCAGCGTCGGCTCGCGGCCATAGCGGGCAGCGGTTAGCGTCTGAATGGTTTCATCCAGGAAGGCGGCGAGCGCCGTCTCGTCTTCAGAGTCGCGCACCGTCGCGTCATTGTGCAGCGCCTGGAGCGAATCGTGGATGAGCGAGCCGAAATCCCGCGCGTCCATTTCATCACGAGAGGCATCAAACGGCTCCATGCGAAGAACGTGCTTCAGGTAGAAGCGGAACGGACAACTCAGGTAGTCGCTGAATTGCGTGACGCTCATTTTCTTGAAGACCGCGGCGTCCGGATCCGGAGTCGGCGGGCGCAGCAGCCACGCCCGGTGCCAGGAAGGCGGCGACGGGCGCACTTCGTCCATATCCTCCGCCGGAAAAAGCCGCAGGGCCCGTGCCGCGAGTTCCTCCTGCGGACATCGGAGCAGCAGGCGGCTTGGCTTAAGCGGATCGCCGCTGGAAGTCTCTCGCGCAGCGAGCAGCCGCACACTGCCCGCGCTGCGGCATTCGATGAGTGACGTGAGCAGATAACTGTCGCGCGCCAGGCGGACGGCGTTTGTTTTCAGATCGAGAAGGCCGCGCACGCTGTCAGGCAGCCACGGATCGCCGGTGATGCTGTCCGGGGCCATGCCTTCATTGAGTCCCGCGACGACGAGATGCGGCGCGTCCAGCCATGGGAGTTCCAGCCACCCGCTGAGGACGGGGGCGTTGAGCTCGTTGTCCGGATAAAGACGCGCGTCTCTCAGCAAATGCTGCGCCGTCTCCAGCAGGGCGACGGTGTCCATCTTGAAGCCTGTGCGCTCCGCAGCCTGTTCCAGGGCGTCGAGCGTCTCCTGCCACAATTGCAGCGCGTCATGAAAAAGCGCGCCATCCTGTTCCCCGGGAAATGACCTCCCGGCGTAGAGCGCATCAATGAATCCGTAGAGGGCATCAGAACTCGGGGCCCGGCGCAGAATAGCGCATTGGTCTTGGAGCCAGTGCAGCACCGGAATGAGCACAGATTTCATTGCGGGGTCGCGGTCTTTGCGCCGGGGCTTCCAGTGGTCAGCCAGCGCGACCGCATCATGCAGCGTGCGCGGCAAGTGCGCCTGGTGGAATTCATCCCAGTCGCGCAGCAGCGTCTCGGCGGAGACGCCGGCGGCTGATGCTGCGAGCACATCCGGCAGCCGCAGCAGTCGTGCTGCGTCCTCCGCAGAATCGGCGCGGAGGAGATTTGTCAGACAGTTGAGCATCCAAGTGACTTCATGTGTCGCGAGCGGGAGACCATTGGGATCGAAAACGGCAACGCCATTCTGCGCCGCGAGGGATTCCAGAGGAGCGGCG
Organism: Verrucomicrobiota bacterium; assembly: GCA_031429155.1. Taxonomy (GTDB): domain Bacteria; phylum Verrucomicrobiota; class Verrucomicrobiia; order Verrucomicrobiales; family V1-33; genus V1-33. The sequence goes on from JANOZA010000203.1 coordinate 9,698, forward strand.
ATTTCCGGGTCTGCAGATCCTATCGCCAGCCCGGCGGCTTCCTTCATCGCGGCGAGTAGCGCCGCGGCTTCGTCCGTCGGCCGGGCCAGCAGCCGGATGCGCTCTTCCGGCTGCGGGATCGCAATGACGCGGCTGCTCCACGCATCAGGCACGGGCCGCCCCCATTTGTCCCACAGGTCTGCTTCTTCAGGATTCCCATGAATGAGCACATCTGCCGCCACGCCGAGCCGTTCGAAATTCTCCAGCGCCGTGACGACGAGATGGACCGGATCCGGTGCCGCGATGACGACGATCCTCGTCACGCCCGGCGGCAGCAGCGGCTGCGCTGCGGCGGCCAGTCGTGCCGTGATGGCGTCGGTGAGACCGGCTTTCTTCAATGCTGACAACATGCGCTTTTCCAGTCGCGCTAAATCATTCCACCGCTCCGCCTCCGGATGGGCCGCTCCCAGTCGCCGTGCGGCTTCTGCGAGCGTCCGACCGCCTTCTTCAAGCCGGTGTCGCAGGCGGATCATTTCGCCCGCCGTGCTCCGCGCCCATGAGGCATCTCGACTCACTGGCGGCACGGGAAAAAGAGCCCCGAATTCTTCGAGCGGGAGATCCGCCAGCACCTGCATCCACACCAGCAGAGACTCGGCGGGAGTCGCTGCGGGCGGCATTTCCGCCAGCGCCCATGTGGTGATAACCTCCGGCGTTATGATGTGCGGCGAGAGCACCGCTGTTCCCCGCGTCGCGGCGCGCAGTGCCAGTGATTCTTTCAGGCGCCGCCCCGCCTCCGCCGTCGGCACTACTGCCACCAGGTTCGAGAGATCTAGCGCTCCATCCTTCCAATCCATGCACAACTGTTCCACCACCGCCGGGAGCAGCGGCTGAGACCATGAGAGGAAAATGCGGCGCGGCATGGCGGGCACTTAGCGGATGGAAACAGCGGCGCAAGCTGCGTTACGCTCTTGCGCCGCCAGGGTGCAGGCGTTTCGGGGCTCGGATATGAAAATACTGGTCACAGGCAAAGGCGGGCGCGAACATGCGCTGATCACGGCACTTCAGGAGTCGCCGGGCGGGCACGAGATCTTCTCGTGGCCGGGAAGCGCGGCGATTTTTCGCACGGCTCAGCAGACGCCGGTGAAGGAGTTTGCAGACCTCGTCCCGTGGATGGTGGAGGCGAAAATTGATCTCTGTGTGGCGGGGGATGAGAGTCTGCTGGTGACCGGCGAGGGCTTGGCGAACATGTGCGAAGCAGCGGGCATTCCCTGCTGGGGGCCGCCAAAGGAGAGCGCGCAACTGGAGGCCAGTAAGGAATTCGCCAAGCATTTCCTGACACGTCACGCGATCCCCACTGCGGGCTTTGCCGTGGCGGAGACGCTGGAGGAAGCGCGTGCGGCGGCGGCGAAGGTGCCGGTGGTTTTGAAGTTCGATGGCCTCGCTGCGGGCAAGGGCGTGGCTGTCTGCACGACGCCGGAGATGGTGGAGGAGTTTCTCCAAACCGTGTTCGTGCAGCGGGCCTTCGGCGACGGACGGATGGTCGTGGAGGAATGCCTGACCGGGCCGGAGTTGAGCGTCTTTTGCAGCATCGTGGACGGGGCGTATCACCTCCTGACTCCGGCTCGCGATTACAAACGCATCCGCGACAATGACGAAGGCCCGAACACCGGCGGCATGGGCGCAGTGGCTAGTCGTGACATTGTTTCCAGCGAAGTGCTGGAGCAAATCGAGCAGCAGATCATAAAACCCACCGTCGCCGGCTTGCAGAAGGACGGGCTCAAGTATCGCGGCTTCCTCTATTTCGGACTCATGCTCACGCCTGACGGGCCGAAGATCATCGAGTACAACTGCCGCTTCGGCGATCCTGAGTGTGAGGCGGTGATGCCGCTCTTCGGAGGCGACTTCGCCCAGTATGTGTTCGAGGCCGCGAATGGCCGGCTGCGTCCGGAGCTTTTGGAATTCAAAGCCGGCTGGAGCGTGTGCATCATCCTCGCCAGCGCAGGCTATCCCGCCAGCAGCCGGAGCGGCGATGTCATTCGCGGACTGGAAATGGTGCAGGACGCGCGGGTCTATCACTGTGGCACGCGGCAAAACGGGGCAGGGGAGTTTGAGACGAACGGTGGCCGCGTGTTGGCCGTCGTCGCTCAGGCGGCGACGCGTGCAGAGGCGCGGGAGAAGGCTAACGCGGCGACGGCGTACATCAGCTTTGATGGAATGCAGCGCCGGTCGGATATTGCGGTGATGCATTTTGAGTGATGGACCGGAGTTGAATGTTCCGGCAACTTTGAGCCGTATCGGTTCGCGATCCTGTCTCCAGATGCCTCCATTCCGTTTATTTCTCATTCTCTGTCTGCTGCCGTCGCTGCTTGTGGCTGCGCCCGCTGAGCAGCACTGGTCGCTACGCCCGCTGGTGAGTCCGGCGGTGCCGGGCGGGGCGGCCCATCCGATTGATGCCTTCATTCGTGCGAAGCTGGCGGAGAAAGGCCTGACGCCAGCGCCACCTGCTGATCCGCGCACGCTCATTCGCCGGATCACCTTTGATCTCACTGGTCTGACGCCGACTCCGGAGGAAGTGGACGCCTTCATCGCAGAGCCAATTTCAAATCTCGCCGACAAGCTCCTCGCCTCTCCTCGCTATGGGGAACGCTGGGCGCGTCACTGGTTCGACACTATCCATTTCGCCGATTCCCATGGCTACGAGCACGACATCGCGCGGGAGAATGCCTGGCGGTATCGCGACTACGTCATCGCCGCGCTCAACAGCGACACGCCCTATCCACGCTTCATTCGCGAGCAGTTGGCGGCGGATTCCTTTTATCCTGACGAGCCGCAGCTCACTCCGGCGCTCGGCTTTCTTGGCGCGGGGCTCTTCGACATGAGCGCCTACATCACCACGGTGGACATGTTTGACTACATTGACCGCGATGACCTTGTGACGCAGACGATGGCGGCATTCACCAGCACTACGGCGAACTGCGCGCGGTGCCATGCACACAAGTTCGATCCCATCTCGCAGGAGGACTACTACGCGCTCCAGGCGGTGTTCGCCGGCGTGGTTAAAGGCGATGTCAGCTACGACGAAGATGCGAACGTGCGGCGGGACCGCCTGCGCTGGACTGCTCTGCTCGCGGCTGCGGAGAAGAAGGACGCTGCCGTGCTCCTCGCGGCGGAGAATGACTCCATCGTCCGCGCATGGCTGGATCAGCCGGAGCGCGGCGTGCGCTGGTTGCCGCTGGCGGCGGAGAGTTTGGTCTCCGCGGGCGGAGCGACGCTTACCTGCGGTGCTGATGGTGTCATCCTCGCCGGTGGGACGCGGCCTGACAAGGACACTTACACTATCAGCGGCAAGCCGGGCCTTCAGGAAATCACCGCGCTGCGGCTCGACGTGCTCGCGCATGATTCCCTGCCGATGCGCGGCCCGGGGCGCATGGATAACGGCAACCTCCATCTCTCCGAAATCCAAGTCCTCCTCCACGAGCCCGGTCAGCCGTCGCCACGTCCGGTGAAGATCAGCCGGGCCACTGCCGACTTCGATCAGGCGGGCTGGGACATCAGTAAGTCGCTCGACGGCAACATGGCGACAGCATGGGGCATCCACCCGGCAGTCGGACAGTCACACCAGGCGGTGTTTGAGTTCGCGGAGAAGCTCGTGGCCCCGGCGGGCTCCAGGCTGGAGGTCATCCTGCTGCAGCAGCACGGCGGCGGGCATCTCATTGGCGCCCTGACGCTTTCCGTCACCGGCCATTCATCGCCGCGCAGCACGGTGCAGCCTGCGGAAGTGGAGGCCGCCCTCGCCGTCCCGGCCGATCAGCGCACGCCGGGGCACCGGCTCGCCATTGCCGCTCACGCGCTGAAGCTCGCCGCAGATGCGGGAATGGTAAAGCTGCCGCCGCAGGCCCGCGTCTTTGCCGCCGCTTCGTCGGTGGGCATCGTCAGCGGTGATCCGGTTAGCGCTCCGAAATCTCTGCCGGAGCCAAAGGTCGTGCGGGTGCTCGACCGCGGGGAATTCACCAAGCCCGGCGCGGTCGCTGAGCCGGGAGCGCTCTCCGCCCTGACACACTTGCCGGGCCGCTTTGTGCTGAAGACTCCGCAGCAGGAATCCGAACGCCGGGCCGCGCTCGCCGACTGGATCGCACATCCGGGGAATGTCCTCACCTGGCGCAGCATCGTGAATCGCGTTTGGCAATATCACTTTGGCCGCGGTCTCTGTGACACTCCCAGCGACTTTGGCAAAATGGGCGGCCTGCCCTCGCACCCTGAACTGCTCGACTGGCTGGCTGTCTGGTTCCGCGATGAGGCGAAGGGTTCACTCAAGCAACTGCACCGGCTCATCGTGACTAGCGAGACCTACCAGCAGCGATCGCTCGCCGATGACTCCGGCCTCGACGCGGACAACCGGCTGCTCTGGCGGCAAAATCGCCACCGTCTCGATGCCGACAGCTTTCGCGACTTCGCCCTCGCCATCTCCGGCCGGATGGACCTCACGACGGGCGGCCCGGCCATCGAGCATTTCACGAAAACCAAAGGCCCGCAGAACACGCCATCGCTCGACTACGCCAGCTACGACTGGAACACTCCCGGCGCGGCACGGCGCAGCGTCTATCGCTTCGTCTGGCGCGGCATCGCGGACCCGCTCATGGAAGCGCTAGACTTCCCGGACCTCGGCCTGCTCTCCCCCGTGCGCAGCTTCTCCGCGTCTCCCCTCCAGGCCCTGGCGCTCTACAATAACAGCTTCGTGCTCTTCCACAGTCAGGCTTTCGCCAGCCGTGTGGAAAAGGAAGCCGCCACGCCCGCGGCGCAGATCACCCGAGCCGTCCGCCTCGCCCTGCTGCGCGACCCGACCGCTGAGGAACTGAACGACTTCACGGCCTACGCGGCACAGCACGGCACGGCTTCCCTCTGCCGCCTCCTGCTCAACAGCAGTGAATTCCTGTTTGTGGAATGAACGGGGAAATCCCGGGCCGGGCCGCTTCGTTTGCCGGCGGGGGTAAGGCGGGGCTGGTGGCGGCTGGATCAATGTTCGCCGGTTTGGGGCGAATTTGAGGGGACTCGGGCTGGATGGATTAGAATAACGTAAAAATAGCAAAAATGGGCCATTTCCCGGTCTGGCAGAGGGGTGGATGCCAGTATCCGGGGGGGTGCCCGGTCTGGCAGAGGGGTGGATGCCAGCATCCGGGGGGTTGCCCGGTCTGGCAGAGGGGTGGATGCCAGCATCCGGGGGGTCTTCAGGTCTGAAAGGTGGCCGGATGGCAGCATCCGGTGGGTCTTCAGGTCTGAAAGGTGG
>JANOZA010000204.1:0-3538 GCA_031429155.1 Verrucomicrobiota bacterium
CGGGACAAGGTGCGCACCGCTTTCGAGCAGAACCTCGCCCACTCGCTGCTGAACTCACCAGCGGCTCCTGTCGTCATTGTGGATACCTCCGGACGCATTCTGCGCGCAAATGAGGCAGCGCGAAAATTCTCCGGGGCGCTGACGGTCACCGAGGGACAGACTTTCTTTTGGAATGTGATGCTGCCCGCCACCCGGCGCGAAGGTGGTCGTCATCGCGTGCTGGAACTCCTCACGCTCGCCGGCCGCGACCGTCCGGAACCGTGGCCGCTGTCCGGCGGATCCATGCTCGCCGCGCCGGCGCCTGCGGGCGGTCAGGCCGTTGCGTGGTCCATTTTTCCTCACCGACGCGCGGACGGCGCGCTGGAGGGTCTCATCTTTCTCGGATTTCCGCCTGCCGCTGCCAACTCTTCGCCTGCCATGACTAAAGAAGCCTCTTCCAATTCTCCTGCATCCGCCACTCCCGACAACGAGGGAGGCACTGAGTTCCGGCAGATCGCAGAAGCCGCGCCTTTCGGCATGATCGTCCTGAACCAAGAGGCGGAACTCATCTATGCCAATCCGCAGCACCGCGCCGTTCTTGGCTTCAGCGTCGCCGAATGCGGGGGCATCAAGGAATGGCTGGAGCGCGCCTGTGCCGCTGACGATGAATTCAAACGCCGCGCGCTGGATGAATGGTGGGAGCGTGTGTGGCGGCGGCACGGAGCGTGGACTTGCTCCATGCGCACGAGCGAAGGCATCCTCAAGGAAGTGGAATTCCGCCCGTCACAACTGCCGGACCACCGGCTGCTGCTCACCATTTTCGATGTGACCGACGCGCAGTTTGAAGAGCAGGCCATCCGCGCCAGCGAGGCGCGCTATAAGGGGCTGTTCGAGAACTGCGCGGCGGGTGTCGCCATTCTCAATGCGTCAGGTAATATCACGGAGGCGAATGCCGTCTTTGAACAACTCACGGGCTGCTCCCGGCTGGAAATCCGGCGCAACAGTCTCACGGCATGGTTACCCGAGGAAGATGCCGCCCTCGTCCGCAAAGCCGCAGCCGGCGAAATGCCGGAGCAGGAAATCATCACGCAGATCAAAGCCAAGGACGGCAAAATCACGCGCGCCGGACTGAGTCTGTCTGTGGTGAAGAACGAGGAAGGTGTCGCCGTTTATACCGCCTGCTACCTTCATCCCCTGCCCGCTCCGGTGGAGAGCGGTGCCGCCTGGCGCGGGAGCAACTGGAGCCGCACGGTGCCGGACTGCCTGCTGCTCATGGATGCCGATGGCCGGGTGCTGGAACAGTCGGACGCGCGGGACTTCGCTGGCGTGCTACCGCGGGGCGATGGACTCAAGGGACGCACCCTGGAAGACACCGTCCCGTCCATTTCTGATCTCCTGCCGCTGGACGTCATGGTGGAACGGCTGCGGGAGAATCCCGGCGCGGAAACGCGCTGCGAATTCAGCACCGCCCTGACACCCGGCGGCAAGGTGCGCTTCATCGAGGCACGTATGGTTTCCCTGACAGCACCGGGCGGCGAAGAGCGCTTCGGCCTCGCGCTGCGCGATCTCACCACCGTCGCCAATCGCCCGCAGCCCGGCGGCAGCGGCGTCCTGCCGTGGCTGCGCAATCTCAGCATCCCCATGCTTCTCTCCAATGAGCGCGGCCGCATCACCGGACTGAATCCCGCTGCCGAAGCGCTCCTCGGTTTCAGCATGATTGACCTCGAAGGCAGCGGCCTCTTCAAAGTCTTCCGGCCCGACAATCCAAAGTCGTTCAGCGAAGAAATCTCCACGGCGCTCACGAAGGACCGCTGCTGGAAATCGCGGACCCCATTTCACCGCAGTAACGGCACCAGCGGCGAGGCCGACGTGGAACTCGTGCCCGCGCACGATGAAGCCTCCGGCAGCCGCGGTTTCATCACCTCCATTCGCCCCGTCACGGCAGAGGAAAAAACCTCCACCGCCGCCAGCTCCGGTCGTCCCTCGGTCACACTGCACCGTGCGCGAAATGATTTCCAGGTTCTCTCCAGCCTCCTCACACTCCAGGCCGACCGCGCCGGTGAAGGCGAGGCCCGCAATGCACTGCTCGCGGGCAAGGACCGTCTCAACGCCGTCTCCCTCATCTATCGCCATATCACCAGCGAAGAGGACACCGTGGACTTCTCCCGTTACGCCGCGGAACTCGGCCGCCTCCTTCTTGATGCGCGCAGCATTCCCGGCGACCGCATCAAAGTCGAGACCGCCTTCAACGGCATCAGGCTGGCGCAGAAGACGGCCATCACCCTCGGCATCATTCTTGAGGAGTTGCTCAGCGGCGCCGTTGCCGACTCCTTCCCGGGTGAAAGCGGCGGCACCATCCGCGTCTCGCTCACCGCCGGCGGCGGCGAGGGTGTGCTCATCGTCCGCGACAACGGTTCGCTCCTCAACGACACCCTCCGTGCCCGTCGCCTCGGTTCCTTCTCATGGCAGGTCGTGCAGACTCTGTCGGAGCAAATGAACGGCACCCTCACTCTTCTCAGTGATCTGGAAAACCAGGTCCGCCTGCGCTTCCGGCTCACCCTTCCCGACTGATGCCACCGTCCGTGGATGCCCCCGGCATCGAACTCATCCCGACCGATTACTTCCGTCTCCTGACGCGCGCGGAGATTTTCCCCGACCCCGCGCGTCCACTGGAACTCGATGTCGGCTGCGGCGACGGCACGTTCCTGCTCACGATGGCGCAGCATCATCCAGAGCGCGACTTTCTCGGCATCGAACGCCTCGGCGGCCGCGTGAAAAAAATCTGCCGCAAGGCCGCCCGAGCCGGCCTGACCAACGTGCGCGTGCTCTGCCTTGAGAGCAGCTACTCACTCGGATGGCTGCTGCCCGGAGGCTGCGCCACCCGGCTGCACCTGCTCTTCCCCGATCCGTGGCCCAAGCTCAAACACGCCGCGCGGCGCTTCATGCAGCCGGAAAACCTCGCCTCGCTCCACCGCGTCCTCGCGCCCGGCGGCGAACTCCTTTTCAAGACCGACCACGCGGAATACTTCGCTGCCGCCACTGAAGTCGTGGACCACACACCGCTCTTTCGCCGCGTGGAATGGCCGGGTGAAGAAAGTTTCTACCCGCTCACCGACTTCGAACAACTCTGGCTCAGCCAGGGCTGCACCATCAACGCCGCACGGTGGATCAAGCAGGGCTTACGCTAAACGCCTGGTGCGGGGGGATTGACGGGTAGCGCGGGCCTCCGGCCTGCGCCTTTCCGGCATCCTGCCGGAAAGAGTTGGCCGCAGGATGCGACCAACGGGCAGGCCGGAGGCCCGCCCTACCCTCCAGATCCGGCTCGGGGACGTTCAAGCGTAAGCCCTGCCTTCACGCCACCACGTCCATGATCGGTTGGCCGCTGCTGATCATGATGGGCCGGCCCTGGGCGTCCACGACTTCGCTGCGCGGGTCTATTCCCATGAGATAGTAAATCGTGGCCGCGACATCATCGGGAGTGCCAGGATTATCCGCCGGCGTGCTGCCGGTTTCGTCGCTGGCGCCATAGACGAAGCCGCGCTTCACGCCGCCGCCGGCG
>JANOZA010000205.1:0-8309 GCA_031429155.1 Verrucomicrobiota bacterium
GATGAGAATCCCAACAGCGTCGGCCATGTTCTACAGTCCACCGTCGCCGGTATCGAAACGTGGCGCGCATGGGATCCGCAGCCGCTCACTCCAGGGCAGAAGCGTTTCATAAGGCTGAAAATAATCTGCCCGTAGCCGGCACCGGCTATTAAGGCAGCGGCGGTCGCGGCGACAACGGTGGCCGGTCACCCGGTCGCGGCGGGAGGCCTCCGTTCTGGACGCGGTTCTGAAGCAGGTTGCGGCGCTTCCTCAGATACTCGTCGAAAAGCGGCTTCTGATCCTCCTTGAGAAGTTCTCTGATTTCTCCGTCCGCACGCTCAACACTCCGGCGTGTTCGCAGCATAGCCTCTTCGCGCAGACGCCGTATCTCCGGGCCGTTTTGCTCGCTGAGTCCGGCGGCCTTTTCCTGCCACTCACCACGGGCGCGAAGAGCTTCCTGCTGAGCCTGCCGCATGATGCCGCGGACCTTCTGCACCTGTTCCGGCGTCAGCTTAACCATGCGTTCCATGGCTCCGAGGTTTTGCGCGATCCAGTCACCGCCCATGAGTTGAGGGCCGATGTGCGTTGCCTCCACCCGTTCGATTTTTCCGTGAATAACCTTCGCGGTGACGAGGCTCCCGGCCACTCCGCCGAGGCCGAAAATCCCGAGAGTTAGAATTGCTGTCTTCCAGTATTGCATAAATAAGAGTGGTCAGAATTCGAGGTCTTCCATGCCGGCGTCAGGCTCTTCCGGGGATTGGAGGGTGATCCAGTCTTCGTCGAAAACGTCCGCGACACTCGTTCCAGTCCACGCACCGATGATCACCACGGCGATGACCGCGGCGGCGAGCGGACGCCAGGAGGTGAGCGAAAAGATCGCTTCGGCCCACGATTCCGGCTGCGCAAGGCGCTGGAGCACTCGGGCTTCCATGCCGCGGGCGGCGTCGCGAATCCACGAACCAGGCCGGGGATCAGCGGCCGCGTTGCGGAGGAGATTGTCGAGGTCTTCGTCAGGCGTCTTCATAATTCTGGAGGAGTTCTTTGAGTTTGGCGCGGGCGCGCAGGGCGCGGACTTTTACGTTGCTTTGGCTCCAACCGGTGAGGTCCGCGATTTCGGCGACGGAGCGTTCTTCCAGGTGGAGCAGGGTAATGATGAGGCGATCTTTTGGCTTTAGGGCTTCGAGTGCGGGACGAAGTCGCTCTGCGGCTTCCCTTCCGCTCGCCTCCACCTCTGAGGAGTGGTCGGCGACGCGCTCGATGCTCTCCGGTTCATCCGGCGTGACAAAGAGCGACCAGCGGCGGCGGCGGCGCTTGATGTGAGTAAGGCAGGTATTGACGGCGACGCGGGAGAGCCAGTTGGGGAATGGAGCATCGAAGCGAAACGTGTGCAGCCCCTTCCAGATGTGAACGAAGATGTCCTGCCCGAGTTCGTCCAATTCCGTGGCGCTTTGGACGTAGCGGGACGCCATTCCGAGCAAGCGTCCCTTACAGGCTCGCATGATGGAATTGAACGCGCCCTCATCACCCGACTGCGCCGCCCGGATGACATCCGTGGGCAGGGTGGACTCGTCGTAATCCATGGGCAGCGTGCGGGTGATGGGAGCGGTGAACAGAGGAATGACCAAAGCGGCAGTCATACTGCCTGCAATGAGCGCCTGGGGCGAATGACGGTTACAAGAATCGCTCCAGTTTCCGACCCGACCGCGACTTAGTAGCGAGTGATGGTTTCGTGGAGGTTCAAAATCACCCGGCAAACACTCGCCCATGCAGCGGCTTCCGCTTTGTCGGAGGTCTCAATCCGGGGAGCGAAGCCGGTGGCGAGCAATTTTACGGCATCCTCGGGGCGCTGCTTGTATTCGATCCGCATTTGTTTCAGAAACCTCAGCACTCCCTCGCGCTCCGTTGCCGACGGGCGTCGGGCGATCGCTTTGAGCCAGGCATAGTCAATGCGCCCGGCGTCATCACCGGCGGCGGACATGATGGTCACAGCCCAGACGCGGGCGGCCTCAACAAAGGACGGATCATTCAACAGCGTGAGCGCCTGCTGCGGCGTGTTGGCGGCGGTGCGGAGGGCGACACAGTCTTCGCGGGAAGGAGCGTCGAAGTTCGCCATCATGGGATGCAGGAAGGTGCGCTGCCAGTGGTTGTAAATCCCGCGGCGCCACTGGTTGCCGCCGGCGTCAGCAGTGTAAGTGCGGTCGGGAAATTGAATGCCTTCGTAATAGCCAGCCGGCTGGTAGGGTTTCACGGGCGGGCCGCCCATTTCCAGATTGAGCAGGCCGGAGATGGCGAGCGCGTTGTCCCGCACCGCTTCGGCTTCGAGCCGGCGGGGATTCTGCGATGCCAGCCAGCGGTTTTGCGGATCGGCCTCCCGGGTTTCCGCACGTGACAGCGACTGCTGGCGGTAGGTGTGACTGCTCACGATGAGTTCGACCATGTGGCGGAAGTCCCAGCCGCTTTCCATGAACTCAGCCGCCAGCCAGTCGAGCAGTTCAGGGTGTGACGGTGCTTCGCCCTGCGCGCCGAGGTCGTCGGTCTGCGCGCTAAGCCCCATGCCGAAGAACTGCCTCCACAGCCGGTTCATGATCACGCGGGCGGTTAGTGGATTGCTGCGTGAAGTGAGCCAGTTGGCGAGCCCCAGCCGCGAGGGCCCCACTTCCGCAACCTTCGGTAGAAAGCCCGGTGTCTCCGGCTTGCAGAGCGCGCCGCTTTCATCCTGCCAGTTGCCGCGGGCGAGGACGCGAATGGTCAGCTGCTTGTCCGTCCGCTCCGTGACCATGACGGGTGTGGTGCCTCCGCGGCAGGCAAAAACAGCGGCATCAATCTCACGGATAGCCTTCGTCACCTCATGCCCCGGCGTACAGCGCTGGTAGAGACGGAGAGCCGCAGCCGCAGAGGAGAATTCGGCCACTGTGATGGGGGCTTTCGTCCAGTCCGAAGGCACACGCGAGACTACGGGCGAAACGCTGACGCGAACGGCGGAGGCCGGATTCTCCGGCAGCACCACCCGCAGTGATTCACCCGCCGCAAGATTTAGAGGCTCGGCAAGCAGCCACACGCTGGTGTGCGTTTCGTGCGCGATCCCGTCCTTGCTCGTCCAGCCTTGCATGATGCCAGGAATCTCAAATCCATTGGCGTAACGAACGCGCCTCTTGTCAGCTTCGGCAAAGTGAACGGCCAGGGGCCTTGCTTTCCCCGCCGCATCCACGCGCTGGAATGAGGGTTTCAAAGTCACGCTGTGACCGGTGCGGGCCACCGAATTGCCATGCGCTTTGTCCGGAAACATTTCCAGCCGCAGTGCGGAAACGTGTCCGGTCACAGCCAGTGTGATTTCCGCCGTGCGCGCGCCTCCCTTCGCGAAAAGTATCCGTCCATCAGGCCTGATCGCCGCTTTTTCTGCGTCGCCTTTCAGCTTTTGCTCGATCACAACCGGCGGCGGGGCCATCCAGCCGTCCGGATGTGCAGCGAGCACCTTTTGCGTCTCCGCTGACCAGGCTTCGAAGGCGGTCCGCCGGGCAGGATCGGCAGTAATGCCACGGCCCGCCTCGTCGAGAAGCTGATCGGACTTCTGATCGAGTGCTTCGATCCGCTTGTGCAGCGCAGCGCTTTCCACCACGCGCTCCGGCGGGAACGGATGATCGTTGCTCCAGCCCTTCAGGTCAGGGTTTGGCGTATAGGCGTAGTCGTTATAGACACCCCACTGCTTCACGTCGGCGAAGAATGCTCCGAGTGAATAAAAGTCCTTCTGCTTCCAGGGATCGAACTTGTGATCGTGACATTCGCAACACCCCACCGTGGCCCCCAGCCATGCCATGCCGACGGTGCGCACGCGGTCGGCAGTCGCCTTGGCGAGATACTCGCCGGGTTGCGCGCCGCCTTCGCGCGTCATCATCGTGAGACGATTGAAGCAGGTGGCCGTCCACTGCGCGTCAGTGGGATTCGGCAGCAGGTCGCCAGCGAGTTGCTCGCGGGTGAAGACATCGAACGGCTTGTTGTCATTGAATGCGGCAATCACCCAGTCCCGATAAGCCCATGCGTTGTGATTTTGATCTCCATGATAGCCTACAGTGTCAGAGTAGCGCACCACATCGAGCCAGTGCTGCGCCATGCGCTCGCCGTATTGAGGGCTCTTCAGAAGCGCCTTGAGTTGCGCGTTGAGCGTTGAGAAGTCCGCACTGGCAATGCTCTCCGGGGACGGCGGAAGACCAGTAAGATCGAGCGAGAGGCGACGCAGAAGTGTGGCGGGATCGGCGAGCGGGGAGGGAGCTATGCCTTTAGCCAGGAGCGGTGTCTGCACGAAGGCGTCTATGGGATTGATGACCTGTGACTTCGGATTGGCTATTTTGGGAACTGCCGGCCGCACCACAGGCGTGTAGGCCCAGTGCGCTTCGTAATTCGCACCCTCCACAATCCACTGGCGCAGCAATTCCTTCTGCTTTGCCGTCAAAATCTTGTGCGCCTCCGCAGGCGGCATGAGTTCGTCGGGGTCGGTTTGATTGATGCGTGCGATAAGTTCGCTGGCTTCCGGCTTGCCGGGCACAATCGCCACCGCGCCGGACTTTGCAGGCTTCAGGGCATCTTCGCGAATGTCCAGCCGCAGCCCGCCTTTACGATGCCCGGCATCCGGTCCGTGGCAGTGGAAGCAACTGTCGGAAAGCAGCGGACGGATGTCGCGATTATACCGCAGCGGCACAGCAGCAGAAGAATCCGCGCCAGCGGCAATGGCAGCAAGAAGGAGAAGTGGAAAGCACCTGGAAACGGGGAGCATGGACATTCCTTGAGAGAGAAAGACCGCTCTGCAAACGAACGCCTCACCCCGCAGAGACGGATTTCAGGAGAGCGGTAATGCGTGACCATTGGGACCGCTGGCGTCCGCAGATATAAATTCAATCCCTGCGCCGGATCGCCCACCGCATCCACCTTTCACACCCGCCGCGCCAGCGTCGGCACATCCTCCAACGTCCGCCCCAGCGGGTCCCGTGGAGAAGGCGCCGCCCATCGCCGGTGACGTGAGCGAGCGCCTGGAAACGGGGGTGGGTGGGTGGTCGCGGTTCATTTTGTCTCCCGAGTAACACTTTTGCAACTCGCGTAGTATCAACGGGCCGAGTTCCGAGAGTGTTAATCCCCGTACCACACCGGCCCCCGGTTCGGGTGCTATTTATGCACACGGCCCCCTGGTTCCCCCGACCCGTAGTTCCCCGTCTAACTCTGGACGAGAAAGTGGGCTTCGCAAAGAAGTGCGTGGAAAGCTCTATGGCAGGACAACTATGCCCGCAGCAGAAGTGTCGTGGGCGCATTGCACCCGGACGGTCCACGGTCTTCCCGGAGCATTCGCGGGAATTGGGATCGTCGCCGCCATGACCTTTCCGGCGGCTTTGACTTCGACGACGGCAAAAGTCACTTCGGTGGCGCGGGCGCGACGCGCGCGGGCGGCCTTGAGGCGATCTCCTCCCGCATCGGGAACAGCAGGCAGATCGTCAGGCACCGCACCGGGATGTCGTTCGACGGTGATGCGGAATGCCTTGCCATCGAGCGCCGCGGGCACACTGCCGGTGACATTGAGCGTCTGGCCGGAAATGGCGGCTTTGACTTCGAGGGCCGGCGGCGGCGGCATCAGCGGCATGGCGGGATCGCCGAGGAGCATCCACATTTCGAGGTGCTCGCCGCGCTGCTGCTCGAGCGGCACTTTGCCCTGCGTTCCGTCTGCCATGTCGAGAATGGCGAACTCGGCGGCGTTGATCTCCGCTTTCTCCAATCCCTGCTGCGCAGCACGCCAGAATTCTCCGGCGCGCACCGGCTGCTTTTCCAGAGCGCCAATGAGTCCCGACATGGCGAGATAACCCATCGCGGACCACGATTCGCCGTGACTGCCGATGACCGCCGGCGGCCCTCCCGGTGCGCGGATGGCGGCGAGTCCAAATGATTCGAGTCCCGGGCGCACCTGGCAACTGAAGCAGCCGCAGGTGAAGAACAATCCCGGGCGCGGGCCGTCAGCAGGAAGTTTTCTCCAATCCTCCGCCATGAGCAGCGCAGTGTTTTTGGAAACTGCCGCCACCGGACTGCTGTGGCCCATGTAGGCGAACAGTGTGGCCGGAGTGGACATCATGCGAGCCGCTGCGGTGCTCACATCATTGCCGGAAGGGAACCACAGGCCACACCAATAATCGAAGATTCCGCACACCAATAATCGAAGATTCCGCAGTTCTTCAAAATCTGTGCCGCGAGAATGTCCCGCACCGCCTGCTGCTGCGCGGCGCTCCATCCCAACTGCGGCAGCCATGCTTCCGCAGCGGCGGGATCGGCGGAATGCCCTGTAGGAACCACAGGCTACACCAATAATCGAAGGTTCCTTCTCGTCCTCGTTCTCGTCCTCCTTCTCGAAAGTGACCGATGACGAGCACGAGAACGAGGACGTTGGCATATCCTGCACGATACTCCCCACCCACATCGCCCCGCGGTTCTTTGTTAATGGGGGAACAGCGCTGCGGTTCGAGCACGGAGGAAGGCCGGAAATTACTTTTGGAAACCACTCGAATAACCGGTGGGGCGCGGCTCCCGCCAAGCCCTCGATAAGGGGGCGGAGGTGGGATGGAGCGGGAGTTGGAGGGGGCAGGCTGCCCCCTCTACATTAGCCCGACGGCGGTGTGTTTTCGGAGGGGGGATGGTGATTTCGGGGAAAAGTGTTGATTTTCAGAGGGTTGGGGACGCTGATGACCGTCGGGAAGGCGGTGTTTCCGGGTTTAGTGACGTGTCTCCACGGCGTGGTGACGGTGTTTCTGGAGTTGGAGACTTGTCCCCAAGGCGTGGAGACGGTGCTTTTCGACTTTCCCGGGAAAACTTGCCTTCCTTTTCCGCAATCCTTGCCAAGTGCGGTCGAAAAGTTGCCATCTTTCCCGGATTCCTTCCCAAGTCCGGTCGAAAAGTTGCCAAGTTCGCCGGAAACATTGCCAAGTCCGGTCGAAAGGTTGCCTTCTTTTCCGAGAACATTGCCAACTCCGTCGAAAAGGTTGCCTTCTTTCCCGGAATCCTTGCCAAGTTCGACTGAAAAGCAGGCATCTGTTCCGATAAAGTGCTGATCTTTCGGGGGCGGGAGGCTATTCCCCGGCTGCGCCAGCGGATCAGTGATCCGCGATCAGGGGTCAGGCCACGAGGTCGGTCCACTTTGCGAAGCCGCACTTTGCGAAGCCGGTGCACTTTGCGAAGCCGCGCCCCCCCGTCTCCACCAGGTGGGGACGCGTCTCCCCGCCGAAAAACACCGTCTCCACGCCGTGGAGACACGTCTCCAAGCCGAGAAACACCGTCTCCAACTCCAGAAACACCGTCTCCCCGCCGAAAAACACCGTCACCACGCCGTGGAGACACGTCTCCAAGTCCAGAAACACCGCCTCCAAACCTGGAAACACCGTCTCCAAACCTGGAAACACCGTCTCCAGGACGAGAAACACCGTCTCCACGCCGTGGTGACACGTCACCAAACCCTGAAACACCGCCTCCACGACGGCCCTCAGCGTCTCCAACTCTCTGAAATTCAACACCTTTTCCCGCTACCACCATTCCCCCTCCAAAACCGCGCCCCGTCGGACCCCAAACTCAAATCGGTGGGGTGCCTGCTCAGCCGCAACCCCGGTGACTTCGGACCAACCACCGGCCTCCGCGTCGAAAACTGGCCCGACTGACCGGCCCCGCTCTCCACCCCGCCCTCCGTGAACGCCGGCCCCGGCGGCGGCGCTGCCGTGGGACTGCCAGTCTTTCTCCAACTGGCCCCAGGAGTTGAATAATTGGAAGGACGGCTACACGATGGATCAGTTCCTGATCTGCGCGGCGGCGGAGAAGCTGTCCGCACTCGCCGCGGAGGGATTATCTGAAAATGCGGGCCGGGCGAGCAGACCTGGAGGCGTTTGACCGCGTCATATCCAGCGTGCCGGATGTGCCGCCGGATGCCGGGGATGAGTTGCCGTAGAGGCGTGTGGTGCGGGAGGCCATGAGATATGGTGTTGGAATAAAGGTATATTTTTCGGGGAAAAATCAGGCGGGAGTCTGTTTGAGGGCGAGCCAGAGCGGGTCGAACGGCTGGCGTGTTTTCAGCACCCCGCAGGCCAGTGCGGGGAGCTTGTGCATGAGTGCTCCGAGCACCTGCATTTTCGGTTCGCCTTTGGCCAGGAGCCGTCCCGCAAAGTCCGCCAGCCGGGATTCCAGCGCCACCCGCTCACAGCCGGTCTTCCGGGTCCGGCTCCACAGCGGGGACTTTGGCAAGGATCGCGTCAATATTCACGCTTCTGCCGCGGGCCGCGCGTTCTTCGAGATACTGCTCTGTCTCCAGGGCCGCGAGC
>JANOZA010000206.1:0-3411 GCA_031429155.1 Verrucomicrobiota bacterium
CCAGCGGCAAGGTGCTCCTTGCTGGGGGTCTGACAAGCGGCTCAACGTATCTCGCCAGTGCGGAACTCTACGATGCCGGCCTGGGCTTCTCCGCAGCCTGGCAGCCGCAGATTGCTTCGGCGTCTTTCGATGCCAGCGCCAGGCTGGTGCTGACCGGCACCGGCTTTCGCGGGATTTCCAGCGCCTCCGGTGGCAACGGAGCGCAGGATTCGCCGACGAATTACCCTTTGGTCCAATTGCGCCGCCTCGGTAATGAGCAGTCCGTCTTCCTGTCACCCGACCCGGCCACCGCAGTCTCCGCCACCGGATTCACCTCGGCACCGCTCGCGCCCTTCTCCGGCCATTCGGTGGTGACGGTGTTTGCCAACGGGATACCCAGCGCCGCCCGCTTCGCCACAGGCCAGACAATCCTAACCACCCGGGACACCGATGGCGACGGTCTGAACGACGCTGCCGAGTTTCAACTCGCCTCGCTGGGCTTCGACATGAATCTCAGCCAGCCCGCGCTGGTGAACGCGATGTTCTCGAACCTCAACCTCGCGCAGCCAAATCTGAACGGTGCCGGCTACTACACCGCTTCCCAAATCCAAGCGCTGAACATCGGCACCCCGCTGCTGATGCGGAACCCGGCCAACGGGCAGTTCAAACTCACCATCGGCATGGAGAAATCCACCACCCTCCAGAACTTCACGCCGTTCCCGTTCCTCGCGCCGCAGACGAGTGTGAATGGCCAGGGGAAGATCGAGTTCCTCTTCACCGTCCCGGACAACGCGGCGTTCTTCCGGCTGCTGCCGCAGTGAACGGCGCGCTGGATGCGACGCTCAGGGATGAGCGCTCCCCCGGGAAAAAAACGCGGGCCGAAAATAAATGTTCGGGGCGTGAGCCTTTTCGCCCGGGTTTCGCTCATGGTGGTCTGCACACCATCAACTCCCGCCATTCCATGAACTCGAAAACCCGCCTGCTTCCGTCACTTGCCGCCCTCCTCGCCTTGCCGCTCTCTGCGCTGGCAGCGCCCGTCGCGACCACCTTCACTTACCAGGGGCGGCTCGACTACAATGGCGCGCCGGCCACTGGTAACTTCGATCTGAAATTTGAACTCTACACGGAGCAGACGGGGGGCACTCTGGCGGTGCCGGCGCTCCAAACCTCCCGGGTAGTCAGCGGCGGTCTCATCTCGGAGGATTTGAATTTCGGCGGGGCGACAGTGTTCGATGGCCGGGCTTTGTGGCTGGAAATTTCCGCGCGGGCGGTGGGCGCGCCCACTTTCTTCGTGATGCCGGGGCGCACGGCTGTCCGCCCCACGCCGTATGCCATCCACGCGCTCCAGGCCGGGTCCGTCAAAGACGGCGGCGTGACCAACATCAGCCTGGCGGCGGGTGCCGTGACGTCGGCGAAGCTGGCGACCGGTGCCGTGGGCCTCGCGCAGTTGAATGTGGGCGCGCCGACGCAGCTCAACTCGGTGCTGGCGTATAACGGGTCCGGCCTCCGTTGGCTGCTTCCCCAGGACGTTG
Organism: Verrucomicrobiota bacterium; assembly: GCA_031429155.1. GTDB lineage: Bacteria > Verrucomicrobiota > Verrucomicrobiia > Verrucomicrobiales > V1-33 > V1-33. The sequence goes on from JANOZA010000206.1 coordinate 1,512, forward strand.
GTCAGTGGGGCCCGTCGTTCGCCAATGACGGTATTGTTTACAGCGGCAAAGTGGGCATCGGCACGAACACCACCAGCCATGCGCTGACGATAGCCTCCACTGCGCCGTCGTGGACGTCGAACGGCTGGATCGGAGCGATGGCTCTGCCTAACGCCTCCGCCATCGCATGGGTGAACAACTCCGCCGGACAGCGGTTCGGCATAGGCCACACGAACGGAGGATTCGCGATGTTCCGCACAGCCAGTGATCCAGCCACGACGGGCAGTGCGGCCACGACTGATTTCTTCGTGTCGGATACGGGCGATGTTGGGATCGGCAGTATCACTCCCCAGGCCCGGCTGGACATTGCCGGCCAGAATGCGCTCCGCGTCGCGGGCTTTCAGCCGACGATGACACTCACGGACACCAACTCCAACACCTCCACACGCATTCAGGCGGTGGGCGGCGAGATCAATTTTTTCCCCGGCAGCTATGTGAGCGGCAACACCGCCACCTACGTGAAGATCAACAACTCCGGCAATGTCTCCATGACCTCCTGCACCATCCGCGGCGGCGCGGACCTCGCGGAGCCTTTCGCCATGAGTCACCAGGGCGTGGAGCCGGGCACGGTGGTCATCATTGATGCGGCGAATCCCGGGAAGCTCAAAGCCAGCACCTGCGCCTATGACAAGAAAGTGGCCGGCATCGTCAGCGGGGCCAATGGCATCAAGCCTGGCATCAGCATGATCCAGGAGGACATGCTGGAAGCCGGCGAGAACGTGGCGCTCAGCGGGCGGGTGTTTGTGAAGGCCGACACCAGCGCCGGCCGCATCGAGCCAGGCGACCTGCTCACCACTTCCTCCACTGCGGGCCGCGCCATGAAGGCGGCGGACCACGGCCAGGCGCAGGGGGCCATCATTGGCAAAGCCATGACGCCGCTCCAGGAAGGCGACGGCATGGTGCTCGTGCTCGTGACCCTTCAGTAACCCCCAGCCGCTGACGCCATGAAACGCCTTCGCCTTCTCCTGCCCGCGGCGCTCATCGTGCTGCTTCTGATCCTGGTGCTCAGTCCGCACACGCCGCCGCCATCGGCCACAACTGTCGCCGCACCGCCGCCGGAGCCGGAGCCGGCGGTGGAAGTTCAACCTGCCGCCGCCGCCATGATCAAGGCCGTGCGTCCTCTGCGCGCGGACTCCGCAGCTTCCCGGCCTGGCGGTCACGGCACCAGCCTGCATCCGAGCGGTGTGCTGCACGCCATCGGTGTGGACCCCGGCTGGACGCTGGGCACGCTGCCGCCCGGTGCCGTGCCGGCAGCCGCGCGGGAATTTATCCTCGCCCGGCGCGCCGCGTGGGGCCTGCACAATCCGCGCACCGGCCTCAGCGTGTTGCGCCACCGCACGCTGCCGCGGCGCGACATCGTGCGTCTGCAGCAGACTTACGGCGACGTGCCCGTCTTCGCCGCGCAGTTCGTCGCGCACGTCCGCGACGGCACAGAGGTGGAATGCGTGGTGGCGGACCAGGCCATGACATTCCTCGCGCTCGACAGCGCTGCCCTGCCGCTGCGCCCGCAGATCAATGCCGCCGGTGCCGTGCTGCACGCCATGGCGGCCATGCAGCGGGAGCATCCGCTCGCCGTGCTGGAGGAGCCGTCGCCTGACAAAGCCGCGCTGGTGGTCTATGCGCCGGGCGTGCTCGGCCTCAATGGCGACGCCGAACTCGCATGGGAGGTGACCGTGGTCGCGCGGCCCGATTCCCCCGTTCCCGAAGTCCAGTTGCTCTCCAACGGCCGCTACCACGTGATGGTGACCAATGCCGGCGGCGGCTACAGCCGCTGGAAGGATTTCGCCGTGACCCGCTGGCGCGAGGACACCACCTGCGACAACTGGGGCGCGTTCTGCTACATCCGCGACGTCGCGACGAA
>JANOZA010000207.1:0-1568 GCA_031429155.1 Verrucomicrobiota bacterium
CTCTTCGCTCCTTGAATCGCCCTTATTCCAGGTTTTCTGGCAGTTTTGGTCGAACAGGTTAGTCTCTGTGTGGCGTTTTCTAATTCGCGAATTAATTTTCATAAATTGTTGGCAAATCCCAAAAAAACATTATCACTCGCCGCGTGACCAAAACTACCTCGATAACCAAAACGCTGAACATTCTCGTCATCAAAGGCCATCTCTATGCCTTCACAAGAGACGGCATCGTCCTGGTTACTAACGCGGCAACCGGCACAGAACTTTTTTACTCGAACCACTGCAACGCCTTCACCCAGACCGGCGAGACTCGGGAGTATCCGATGGACATGGTGGCGAAGCCCGGAGGCGGGTTCTACATCGCGAAGGGCGGGCAGATGATCACGCGGAAGACTCCGCAGGGCGGGCATGTGCTGGAGATTTCGGCGGACGGGAAAACGGTGACGGATTTCTGCTCCGGCCTGCGGCAGCCGTATTTGGGCATTCATCCGAAGACCGGGCTGCTCACGGCGAGCGATCAGCAGGGGCACTGGACGCCGAGCACGCCGATCCGCTATCTGCACAAGGGTGCCTACTATGGATTTGAAGAAGCCGCGCCGAGTCCGATCCCGGCGGTGATTGATCCGCCGGCGTGCTGGATTCCGCATGAGGTGAATCAAAGCGCCGCCGGCCAGGTGTGGGCGGTGGATGCGAAGATGGGGCCGCTCAATGACCGCCTGCTGCACCTCATGTATTTCCGGCCCGGCATTCTCGCCGCCTTCCTCGACGACGAGCAGAAGCAGGCCGCCACCGTGCCCACGGGCCTGAACTTCGACTTCCCGCTGCTCAAGGGCGCGATCAATCCCGCCGACGGCCTGCTCTACGTCGTCGGCTTTCGCATCTGGGGCACGGAATCGAAGAACATGGCCGGCATGGCGCGCATTCGCCCGACGGGCAAGCCATCCGCCATTCCCACCGCCGTGCGCGCCGTGCCGCAGGGGATTCATCTGCGCTTCGCCGACAAACTGGAGGCCGCGTCCATCAAGCCGGAGCACTTCGCCGCGTCGCGCTGGAATTATAAGCGCGCCGCCACCTACGGCTCCGCGCATTACAAACTGGATGGCACGCCCGGCATGGAGCCGCTGCCCTGCACCGGCGCGCAACTTTCCGCCGACGGCTGCGGCCTGCTCATTCACCTGCCGGACATGAAGCCCGCCGAGCAATACCGCCTCGACTGGCGCCTCAACTCCGCCGCCGGCACGCAGATGAACAGCTTTGCCACGCTCACGCTCCACGCGCTCGCTCCGTTCGATGCCGCCGCCGCGGGATTCGATGCCGCTTTCAAACCCTCCGCGCCTCCCGTGATGGCCGCCGCGGCGAAAGAAGAGCCGACGATGGAGTCAGGCAAACAACTCATCACCACCCTCGGCTGTCTCGCCTGCCACAGCATTGATGGCAAAATGGAAGGCATGAAAGGCCCGACGTGGAAAGACCTCTTCGGCAGCGAACTCGAATTGGAGAACGGCAAGAAAGTCACCGCCGACGCCGCCTGGCTGCGCGAGAGCATTCTCGATCCGCCCGCCAAAGTGCGG